>JAYVSP010000517.1:0-7140 GCA_043775215.1 Planctomyces sp.
AGCCGCCCGGTGTCTGTGAAACCGGACGGCTTGCGCCGTTCCGCTACAAAATGCGCACAGGAAAACAAGAAACTGAGAACTAGTAGTACAAAGCATCAAGCTCGCCCGTGCAAAGAATAGATGGAACTAAACTTTATTTCGCCAAAAGGATTTTTGTCATGGAACCGACACTTCTGATTGCTGAAGACGATCCCGAATTGACAGCCATGTATCACCATTATTTGAGCCGCTGCGGCTATCAAGTGCTTACCGCGTCGGTCGGAATAGAGTGCTTGTCGATCATTCGGAATGACTCACCGTTTGCCATTGTGGTGTCGGTGGATTTGCCATGGGGCGATGCCGGTGGCCTGGTGGAATACTTGCGTGAACAATCTCGCCGGTGCGTTATTCCTTCGGTGATCCTGACCGGCAGCACGGCGGATGAAAACGTCGCCGCCCTTCGAGAAGAACCGTGTGTCTTTCGTTACCTTCGCAAACCGTTTCTGATGGTGAAGCTGTTGAAGTGCATTCGCACGATTGAGTCTGACTGCGAGGAAAGCGTCCGGCCGGCTCTGCGTTTGCGTCCTCAACCAATCACCACCTCGAATGACTTTTGTGATGAAACTCCTTCTCAGTCTATGGCACGCAAGCCCGAGGCCGTTGAGCCACTTTGAGGCTCAACTCGAGGCGGAGATCTGTCCCCCGGCAAGTCTCCGTCTCGCTCGGGCGGACGTAGCTCAGTCGGTCCGCGACTGAGATTCAGGACTTCGTCAGGGCTACGAGTGATTCATCAGGGCGATGAGCGACGTACGCTCCGCCAGTCGCACAACTGACGCCATAGACCTCAGGCTGCACGGCGGCGATCTGCCGGTGCTTCGGCGGCTTTGGCCTCGCGCAGCGGCGGACGAACCCCCGCAACCACAATGGGCTGAAAAGATGCTCGGCCACATAACAGCCGAGCTGCGCGACTCGTCTGAGGAGATAACTCGGCCGCAAGTGATACGTCACAAAGTTGTACCGCTCGATCGCGGCGAGCGTGCGTGAGAAGTTCTCCTCATCAATGTTGAGCCGCAAAGAGTCCGCCTTCTCCAATAAGACTTCGAGGTTCGGTGAGTCCGGCTTACTAAACCATCGGACTACGCGGAAACCAGAACTCTCCGCGAGCATCGTCAGACTGCTGGGAGTGAAGTTCGTGACATGCGCGAAGTGAAACAGCCTTGGCTGCGTGGCGAACGGCGCGGCAAGGTTGGGACATTCGACGTACAGCAAGCCGCGCGGTTGCAGCAGGTTGTGAATGTGCTCCAGCGCGCGGCGCGGCGAGCGGAAATGTTCGATGACGTGAACCAGCAACATCACGTCGTGCTGTGGATGCGCCGGCAAATCAAACAGATTTCGGTGATGCACGTCGGCGCGAAGCTTCTCGTGCGAGAATCGCTGAAAGCCCTCGCCCGGGTCGATGCCGCTGGCGAGGTGACCGTTGAGCTCGAAAGCTTTGACCGTGCAGCCGATGCCGGCGCCGACTTCAAAAATTGAGTGCGTCGGTTCGATGAAGGATTTCAGACGCCGAAAAATACGCTGGCCATTGACCCATGCGCGGCGCACTCGCCGCGGCGACGGAACGGACTCGCCGTGATACGACTGGCGGTACTCGCCCGCGTAATAGGCTTGCAGTTCTTCTTCGGTCGGCCGCTGCCAATGCGCGACCAGGCCACAGCGGCGACAGATGCCCGTACTCAATGGTTTGCCGCCGCGATCCAGCGTCGCCAAAAGTTCGCGACTCAAGCTGCCACACAAATCGCAAGAATCTGTGGTGTGCGGCGGAAAGTCACTCGGCAGGTAAACGGTCATGATGGCCTCCGATGGAGACCGTTCGGAGACGGCCACCGATGGGCGGCGATATAGACCGGTACTGACAAATTGGTCAAGACGATTTGCTCGGGAACATCTACCACCAACACGGAACGTGGGAATTACTTTTTCATGCGCGGTCCAACCAGTTCGACGAAGTTGCCGTCCGGGTCTTTGTACAGGCCCAAGAATCGCCCGTCGGGAATCTCGACCAAGCCTTTGGCAAGCGGCATTGTGCCATAAGCGATCATTCGCAGATTGGCCGCGTCGATATTCTTCACGAAGATCGTCGTGTACCGCATGCCGATCATCGAATGAATGAACGACTGATCGGCCTTCTTGCCGGGAGCCTTTTTGAACTCCATGAGTTTCAATTTGGTCGTGGCTTTCTCGGCCTCGCCCAGAACCAGTACATGGACGCGAAACGGCTGATTGTCGGTCAGCCCCGAATCCGTACCGAAGTCGGCTGGGACATCGAAACCTTCGACCTCCGTCAGCCCGACTGCTTGAGTGTAAAAATCCACCGAGCGTTCGACATCGGAGCAGATGATGCCGAAGTCGATCGTCGTGCTCGTGAAGTCTCCTGGCTTGGAGACGACCGGCTTGTCTTTCGCGCCCGTCAGTGCCAACAGGCTGACCCCGAGAACAACAGCGAGGCCAGTCAACTTCAAAGTCGGATGCAGCGTCATGCGAGCGTCTCCTGAAAGAGTGAGTGAACAATTTCAAAGCTACTGACACTTAACGGATTGCTGGTGTTGTATTTCGCCGCGAAGGATCCCGCGCAACACAACTCGGCGGGGCGGCAATCTCAAGGAATTTTGGCCACCGATGAAACACGGATTGAACACAGATCAGAACAGCTTTTTGATTGCGGAATCCGAATCCGTGTTTCATCCGTGTTCCATCTGTGGCTAAAAATGCAGTTCTTTCACGCTCACAAAATCCATAACGGCGTTGCCCTTTGGGGCGGAAGCCCATTGCACCTGCAATCCGTTAGTGTCAGGGTTGATTGACGGGGTCAGGAGTCTTTTTCAGGTCGGCCCTCATGCAACAGAACGTGGTGTATTCGAGTGTAGCCGACCTGAAAAAGACTCCCAACCCTTCGCGTTTTCCAAATCTCAAATACCTCAAATCACGAAATCGGTTTCGCGGCCGAGAATGCGGTCGATGACATCTTGCGGCAGTTCGATGACTTGCTTGGCTCCGGCTTCTCGGTCGGCCGGGTTGATGCCGCAATACACCGACCACGGACCGAGATGCCGCCAGCGGCCGGCTCGTTTCGGCTCATTCGGCAGGACGGGAGTTGTGCAGCGATTGCAACCGATCGTTGTATATCCCTGCGCATGCAGCGGATTGACGATGACATTGTGCTCGTGGATGTAGCTCTCCAATTGCTCGTCGGTCATCATGGCCAGCGGATTGATGCGGATGGTGCTGTTCTCCGTGTCCACTTGCAGCACCGGGCAGAACGACCGCTTGCCCCCTTCGCCGCGCCGCAAACTGCCGATGAAGGCGTGATACTGCCCAGCGACCTCGTTCAGTGGTTCGACCTTGCGCATGTGGCAGCACTGCTTTTGGCCGTCGACATTCAAATACAGGACGCCGTGCTGTTTGATTTGTTCTTCCATCGTCTGCTTCGGATGCAGCGTGACGATGTCGAGGCCGTATTGCTTCATCAGCCGGTCGCGCGTGTCGAGCGTTTCCTGAAACATGACCCCCGTATCGACGAACAGCACGCGAATTCCCAACTTCAGCGTGGAGATCATGTGACAGACAACGCTTCCCGCCTCCTGCATGGCCGAGATCGCCACGACCTTGTCGCCGAAGACGGTTTTCGACCACGCCAGCAACTCTTGGGGTGTGCGTTCCTCGAATGTTTGATTCAGGTCACTGAGGTCAGCCTGGGACAATTTGGGCATGAGGCGGTCTCGTCAGATTCTCTCGAAATCCAGCGGCATTCCGTCGCCGCCAGCGCCGCGCGGTTGTAGTTGGCTGGAACGCGCGAGACAAGCCTCGATTCAGGATGGCCCAGGGCAGGAGTATTCAACGCAAAGTCGCGGAGACGCCAAGCCAAATACGAGAGTGACATCGCGTCTGCCCAACACATCAGTTTTCTCGTTGAGCTGAACCCATCGCAGAGATCACAAGCGAGCGTGCGGGGTTTTGCGTCTTGGCGGTTCCACATCGCATGCAGAATGACGCGAATGATGCACGGAAACGGGAGCCGAAGCGTGAGGGGTTGCCGGGAATAGCAGATTTCTCGCTCAGGACAATTTCTGGACGGACCAATCCTCACGGATGAGCTTTAACTTGCGTTGGATGCTGCGCGTGGTCATGCCCAGCCGCTCGGCGATCTCGTCAGTGGTTTCGCCTTCCAGGCTCCGGACTGCCACCTGGCGCAGTGAGTCGTCAGGGAGTGCATCCAAAAGTCGTTGGAGTTGCTCATTCATCGACACGACAAACTCGGGGGTCAGATCGTCCGCCGCGACGGCGTTGATTCCTCCGACGTCGCTGTCGTGATCGCTCAGAGGCCGCTTGAGAAATGCGGATTCACCGCGCACTTCTCCGCCACCCCGTTTCTGCCGCACGTTGCGGCGAATCTGGTCGACCGCCTTTTGTTTGGTGATAGCGTGTAACAACCGCCACAAATCGTTGCGATCGACAAGTTGTGGGAAGTGCCCCTTTGCCGCTCCCTGGCACAGACTGTTGAAGACACTGAGCGCCACATCCTCTTCATCGGACACGCGACGACAAGCATTACCCAGTTTTTGCTTCGCGATTCGAGTCAGTCGCTCGAAGTAACGCTCCCAAAGCTGACGAGCCGCCTCGTCGTCGCCCGCCTTGAGCTGCGCGACCCACCCCGTCACAGAACCGCGCGATCGCTCGTTCATCACCACAACTCCGCAAGACCCCAGCGCGATTCAACGCCGCGAACTTATTTGCGTCCGATACCACTCTGTCTGAGCAACGCACGCGTTCCGGCCAGATCACACTGCGCCAAATCGCCACGCGTCTAATTCTCACACAACCCCAATCTATCAACCTCATCTCCGCGTGACGGCTCGCTGATCGAAGGCCAAGCCACGTTCGAGCTCGGTTCCGGAAATGACACGCTGGTAGTTCACCGACGGATTTCGAGTCAGCGATTGAACGAAGATTATGCCGCTCGAAATGCGTTCGCAAGAAGAGGCAGATGCCTCTGGTCCCTGGTTCGGCGCGGGTCCCTGGTTCGGCGCGGGTTCCTGGTTCGGCGCGGGTTCCTGGTTCGGCGCGGGTCTCCCGACCCCGCCGAGGATTCGACCGAAGGTCTCCCCGTTTCGCAAACGCTGCCGAACAGGATTTTCGATTGGCACAGTTACCTTCGGCCCACATGAAGGGAGTTCAATGCAAAGGCAGGCACAGCGTTGACCCGGTTCGGGGAGACCTACGGTCGGGAACACGGCGGGGTCGGGAGACCCGCGCCGAACAAGGCTCCAAATTCTTCGATTTTTCCAAAATCTTTCCAAATCTCTTGTCGTCGCGACGCTCGTTTGACGGGGTAACCACAGCGGAGCCGATTGTCAGCTCCCGATGAACCCCTGGTTGGTTACTTGAAAGTGAGGACGATCATGTTCCTGAAGAATTGGCTCAGCACAGTCCAACGCAGACTGCGACGACAACGAAATCGATCCGGCCGACAACGGCGGAATGTCCGTCTGCCGATCAGTTCCGAGATTCTCGAACAACGGACTTTGCCGGCCGTGACGCCGATCACGTTCTTGCAGACGGAAGGCAACGCGAACGCAGACGTCGGGACGCGTGTGTATTTCTCCACCGACACACCAGGCTCGTTGACCAATCCGGATGGCTCGATCGTGGCATACGACGATTCCGACGTTCTGGAATTCACGCTCGATGACGACGGATTGTGGACGGCGTCGATGTTTTTCGACGGCAGCGATGTTGGACTGACGACCGATGCCGAGGACATCGATGCCTTTGCCATTCTTTCTGACGGCAGTTTGCTCATCTCGACGCTTGGGGCCGTTTCAGTGTCCGGTGTGACCAATGGTCGCCGCGAAGATCTGCTGCGATTCGTGCCGACATCGCTGGGAGACGACACATCGGGAATGTTCAGCATGTACTTCGACGGAAGCGACGTGGGACTGACTTTGGCGAGTGAAAACATCGATTCCGTTGACGTCTTCGATGATGGTTCACTACTGATTTCCACAACTGGCAACGTCATCGTACCGGGTGTCGCGAACGGCCGACGCGAAGATGTCCTGCTCTTCGCACCGGAAACGACCGGAACGAACACCCGCGGCACCTGGCAGATGCTCATTGACGGCAGCGATGTTGGCCTCACAACGACCAGTGAGAACATTGACAATCTCGCCTTCGAAGAAGACGGTGGGCTCGCGCTGCTGATGACCAAGGGTGCATTCTCAGTTCCCGGAGCATCGGGCGATGCACAAGATGTCGTTGGCTTCGAGCCCTCTGGCAGTGACTTTTCTTTTGTTTTCGCAGGGAGTGAATTTCCGCTCGGCTCCGCAAATCCGGATGCGTTCGAGTTCGTCGTTGACGATGGCGAACCTCCGCCGACAACGACGGATGACCGTTTCGAGGAGAACGACTCGCGAGCCCAGGCCGCAGACCTTGGTCCGGTCAGCGGAATGCAGACGATTCCCAACTTGGTCATGCGAGACGGGCAGGACTGGTTCCGATTCCAGAGCAACCAGCCGAGCTCGGCTTCGATCAGTTCGAGCGTCTACGAGGGGAACCTGGATCTCTACGTCTATGACGTCAACGGCAACGAGGTCGGAAGCTCCACCAGTGGAACGAACAACGAGCGCGTCTCGTTGTCGGGTCTGTCCGGCGGCACATTCTACATCCAGGTGCAAGGCTGGAACGGCCTCGTGACCTCCGACTACTCGCTGACACTGGAAAGCGGCACGCTGCCACCACCACCACCGCCACCAGTGGGTGAAGACCGCTACGAGGAGAACGACTCGCGAGCACAGGCCGCAGACTTTGGTGCGGTCAGCGGAACGCAGACGATTTCCAACTTGGCCATGCGAGACGGGCAGGACTGGTTCCGATTCCAGAACAGTCAGCCGGGCTCGGTTTCGATCAGTTCGAGCGTCTATGACGGAGACCTGGATCTCTACGTCTTCGACGTCAACGGCAACGAAGTTGGAAGTTCCACCAGCGGAACGAACAACGAGCGCGTCTCGTTGTCAGGTCATTCCGGCGGCACGTTCTACGTGCAGGTGCAAGGCTGGAATGGCCTCGTCACGTCCGACTACTCGCTGACACTGGACAGCGGCACGC
>JAYVSP010000518.1:0-8868 GCA_043775215.1 Planctomyces sp.
GTCCAGTCGCCCCCGTTCCACCTCTCGACAACTGCCAACTCGCAGCACGCTTCATGCTGCGCACTCCGAAATCCTCGTCGCTACAATGGACGGCTACCAGTTGATGCAAAGTGGAGAATTCACATTTGCTCGCAAGTGCTCGGCGAAATTGAAGAGGTGCTCGTCAATGAATTGAAATTCTCGCGCCGGTTGGCGTCGCTGACCCGACTACGGGCTGCCCGCCGAGCGGTTTTGACAATCCCCGGAAGCTCACGCCACCATGTTCCAGGCGATCCGAAGGACAATCCGATCTTGCAGGCTGCCATCTTCGCCGGAGTCGATTATCTTGTGACCAACGATCAGCACTTGTTGAACCTGCATCCCTATGAAGGAATTCAAATTTTCTCAATGACGAGATTTCACAAACTTTTGGTTGACGAAGGGTTGTTGCGACTCGAATGAGCCGCTTCACCTTGCGACAACGGACCACTGACAAAGGACAAAATCATGCAACTCACACCAGAACAAAAGCAAATGGGCAAGGACAACTTCAACGAGGCGGTCGGTTTCAGCCGGCGCGAATTTCTGACAGGTGCGGCGGCGGCCGGGACGGGGTTGGGGGCGTTCTACTTCGGCTATGACAAGCTGAAGGGCGAACGCGTGCGAGTCGGTTTCATCGGGACCGGCGATGAAGGTTCGGTGCTGTTGACTCAGCATCCGCCGGAATACATGGAAATCGTCGCGATCGCGGACATTCGGCCAACGAATCTGCGTCGCGCACTGGAAGGAGACGGCAACGACGATCGCGTTGGGCTGATCAAGAAGCTCGGCGAGAAGACGGCGACGTCGATCACGCTTTACGACGATCATCGCAAGCTGCTGGATGATCCGCGCGTCGAGGCGGTCGTCATCGCGACGCCGCTGATCTCGCACCACACTCTGGTCATCGAAGCCCTCAAGAAGGGTAAGCATGTGCTGTGCGAAAAGCTGATGGCCAAGACCACCGGCTACTGCAAAGAGATGATCAAGGTTGCCAAGGAGACCGGCAAGCTCCTGGCGGTCGGGCATCAGCGGCACTACAGCGTGCTGTACGACAATGCCTACAGCATCATCAAGATGGGACTGCTCGGTGACATCAAGCACATCCGAGCTCAGTGGCATCGCAACAACAGCTTCCCCGGCCGCGACTCGTGGAACAAGAAGGTCGATCCGAAAGATCTCGCCGCGCTGAAAGACAAGAACGATTACCTTAAGACGTTTGGCTTCGATGACGTCGAGCATCTCGTCAACTGGCGCGTCTACAACGCCACCGGCGGCGGCTTGATGGCGGAACTCGGCAGCCATCAACTTGATGCCAGCAGCATCTTCCTCGGCAAGGTCAAGCCGATCGCGTGCAGCGGCTATGGCGGCAAAAACTTCTACGGTGTGAAGGGAGTCGGCTCGAAGGACAAGCAAGAGGACAAGCGCGAGATCGACGATCACGTTTACGTCACGTTCGAGTTCCCCGGCCAGCACTATGAAGAGGACCACAACGACGTCGCCGTCGTGACGTACTCGTCGTTGAGCACGAACCGCCTCGAACCCTATGGCGAGCAAGTCATGGGCAGCCGCGGCACGTTGATGGTGCAAACCGAGCAGCAAGCCATGCTCTACAAAGAAGCCAGTCCCGACACGGGCGGTGGCGGGGTCGAGCAGCGGTTGTACGTCATCAACGGCAACGACAGCGGACCGGTCCTGAGTGCATCAGCCAGCCTAGCACCGACCGCCAGTGCCGCCGCCGCGGGAGCAACCGTCGAAAAGATCAGCCGCGGCTACACCGAAGAGATGGAGCACTTCTGCCACTGCATCCGCAACAACATCCACGCCGGCCCGAAAGACGGCGGGCTCCGCTGCAACGGCACGGTTGCAATGGCCGACGCCATCATGGCTCTGACCTCAAACCTTGCGATGAAGCACAAGAAGCGGATCGAGTTCAAACCCGAATGGTTTGATCCAGAGAATCCGGCCGTTCCGGAAACTGACAAGGACGTGATCGGATAGAAGAATTCGCACGTCTTCGCTACAAATTTCGGACTGACAGTCGGAATATCAATCGCTTCCACTCGATCAAAATGGCTGATGCCATCGGCCGCTTCGCCTGTTGCTTGGAAAAGAGGGAGTGTGTGATGATCGAAGTCGAATGTTTTCATTGCCGAAAACGATGGCCATTGGCAACGGCATCGAGCAATCGTTGCCCGCATTGCGGATGGATCACCGAAGTCTATTTCGACCATCATGATGCAGAGACAATTTCGGAAACCTACAATTCGTTGTCACCCGCTCTGCCAGAAGCATCAGGTGTCTTGCCATTGGTCGGAATCGACGGTTATTCGGTTTCGTTCCCCGACCAGACTCGAATCGCTGATGCGGTCTTCAAAGTCTTGGAGAGTGCGTGATGATGTCGCGCAACTTGGCGTTCTGCGACGGACCAGTCTTGTTGTTCTGGCTCATCCAGCGACTTGCCGATGGCTCGAAGAGACGGCGAGTCCGCCCCGAGATTTCTGACGCAACTGAAAAGATCGCAAGGGCGGTCGAAGCACTGCGGCAAGACGGAAACAAGATTGCAACAACATTGCCGGACGCCGGCGACATTTTGACGAGACTCTACAAACACGAGTCTCCGTTCGTCGGTGCCCCATTGCAGTTTCTGGCACGAAAAGAATTGGCGTTTGAAGTTGGGCGGTTACTCGCGGACACCGTGATTCTTCTGAGTCCTCACGAGTCGCACTTTCGCACTGCGTTTGCGCTGTGGTACGAACTCTGCGAAAAAGAGAACAAGGAGGCATTCGCGGGTTTCGGCGATTATCTCGATGCATCGCTGATCTTTTCGCCGGAATCAAACGACAGTGTTCGCCATGTTCTCGTCGATCATTCGCATTTGCAGTTCATTTTGAACAAGAAGAAGTCACGTGCCCTCGTGCAAATTCACCGTGTGCCGATTTTCTGAGTGTTCACGATCAATGGTGGCAAGCCGCCCTCAGCCAGCGATGTTGCTGAACGTGAACTCGCCCGCTTGGGCATCGACGACAATCTGACAGCCTGGAGGCAACCGGCCCGAGAGCAGTTCGTTGGCCAGTTCGTTTTGCAGGCGTTGTTGGATGACGCGCTTCAACGGGCGAGCTCCGTAAGCCGGATCGTAGCCCTCTTCGCCGAGCAGGTCTTTCGCGGCATCGGTGACGTCGAGCTTGAAGCCATTTTCCTCAAGCTGCTTCGCCAGTCGGCGAAGTTGCAAATCGACGATTTGCCGGATTTCGTTTCGCCCCAGCGGATGGAAGACGATGACCTCGTCGATGCGATTGAGGAATTCGGGCAGGAACTCACGGCGGAGGGAGTCCATGACTACGCGATTGATTTCGTGATCGCGTGCCTTGTCCGACTTCTGATCTCTGATCTCTGACTTCTGCCCCGCCAACTCCATGATCGACTGGCTGCCGATGTTCGAGGTCATCACGACGATCGTGTTGGTGAAATCCACCGTGCGGCCGTGTCCGTCGGTGAGCCGGCCGTCGTCCAGAAGTTGCAGCAGAATATTGAACACGTCGCGGTGAGCCTTCTCGATTTCGTCGAGCAACAGCACGCAGTATGGATGGCGGCGAACCGCTTCGGTCAGGCGGCCGCCCTCTTCGTAGCCGACATAGCCGGGAGGCGCACCGATCAAGCGTGCGACGGAATGCTTTTCCATGAACTCGCTCATGTCGACGCGGACCATCGCGTGTTCGTCATCGAACAAGAATTCGGCGAGCGCCTTGCAGAGTTCAGTTTTGCCGACACCTGTCGGGCCGAGAAAGATGAACGAGCCGATCGGACGATGCCGGTCTTGAAGCCCGGAGCGCGACCGCCGCACCGCGTTCGAGACAGCGACGACCGCCTCGTGTTGATTGATCATCCGGCCGTGAATCGCGTCTTCCATTTTCAGCAGCTTGTCCCGTTCGCTCTGCAACATGCGAGCGACCGGAATGCCGGTCCACAGGCTGACGACTTTGGCGATGTCCTCGTCGGTGACTTCTTCACGGAGCAGTCGCTCGCCCTTTGCGTTGCTGGTTTCGGCACTCCGTTGTTCAAGCTGCTTCAGTTCAGCCTCGGCCTTTTGGAGGTCTTGTTCCGCTTTGTAGGCAGCAATGAAATCCTCATTGCGATTTGTATTCTGAGCCTGTGCGAAGGCCTGTTCACGCTGTGTGCGGAGTCGCTCGATTTGTTCCTTGAGTGGGCGGAGTCGTGACAGTGCGTCCTTCTCCGCCTGCCAGCGCGCTTTCAGTTGGTTGACCGATTCCTCGCGGTCGGCGATCGCACGCCGCAGGTCATCGAGTCTTTCGTGGCGTAGGCTTCCAGCCTGCGAGCCCGATGACAGGCTAGAAGCCTGTCCCACTTCCTGAGCAAGTGCGGTGGCTTCAATCTGCATCCGCGTGAGCTGCCGCGTGGCCTCGTCGACCTCGGCGGGCATCGAGTCGATTTCCATGCGCAGCCGCGAGGCCGCTTCGTCCACAAGGTCGATCGCTTTGTCCGGCAGGAAGCGGTCGTTGATGTACCGATCCGACAACGTCGCCGCCGCGATCAGCGAATCGTCGGTGATGCGGACTCCGTGATGCGACTCGTACCGCGACTTCAGTCCGCGGAGAATCGAGATCGTGTCCTCGACGTTCGGCTCCTGGACGACCACTGGCTGGAAGCGGCGTTCGAGCGCCGCGTCTTTCTCGATGTGCTTGCGGTATTCGTCGAGTGTCGTCGCGCCAACGCAATGCAGTTCGCCGCGAGCGAGCGCCGGCTTCAAGAGGTTGCTGGCGTCCATCGCTCCTTCGGCCGCGCCAGCTCCGACGACTGTGTGCAGTTCGTCGATGAACAGAATCACGCGGCCCTCGGCCGACTGCACTTCTTTCAAGACCGCTTTCAGCCGATCCTCGAACTCGCCGCGGTACTTCGCTCCGGCAATCAACGCTCCCATGTCGAGGGCAACGACGCGCTTGTCCTTCAGATTCTGCGGTACATCCCCCATGACGATGCGATGCGCCAGTCCCTCGACGATGGCCGTTTTGCCGACGCCAGGATCGCCAATGAGCACCGGGTTGTTCTTCCGGCGTCGCGACAAAACTTGAATGATGCGGCGAATCTCGGTATCGCGACCGATGACCGGGTCGATCTTTCCCTGCCGTGCCAGTTCCACCAAATCCTTGCCGTACTTCTCGAGTGCTTGATATTTGTCCTCAGGTGACTGATCGGTCACTTGTTGACTACCCCTCACCGTCCGCAGCGCATTGAGGATGTCTTTCTCCTCAATGGCATTCATTTCTAGAAGTCGCTGAGCCGCATCTTTGACCTTCGTCAGCCCCAGCAACAGGTGCTCGGTCGAGACGAACTGATCCTTCATCTGATCCGCCGCCTGCGTGGCCGCGTCGAAGACCTGCATGACCTCGCGGCTCGCACCAACCTGCCCGCCGCCGCCCGAGACCTTCGGCAGCCGATTCAGTTCGCCATCGACCATCGACTCCAACTGCGGAATCTTCACCCCGATCTTTTGCAGCAACGGCCGCACAATCCCTTGTTCTTCGATCAGCAGCGACTTCAGCAAGTGCAACGGCAGCAACTGTTGATGCCCCAGATTCTCTGCCTCCACTTGAGCCTGCTGCACCGCCTCTTGCGATTTGACCGTCAGCTTGTCGAACCGAAACGCCATGATGAGCCTCTATTGTCGCCATTGTTTTGACTGCCGAATTAACAACACAGGTCCGGTTTCGCAAATGGCAGGCCAAATGCTCCTTCTTAAAACAGTGATTGAAGAAGCGACGGAATGTCAGCAGAATGTGCGGGGTGAATTCAATCCAACGGTTGAAACAAGATGAACGTTTCATCGCAGTTCGCAATTCCGCGCGAGCAACTGGCCGCCTTCTGCCGAAAGTGGAAAGTCGAGGAGTTGTCGTTGTTCGGATCGGCATTGCGCGAGGATTTTCGCCCGGATAGTGATGTCGACGTGTTGGTACGGCTGGCGAATGACGCCCCGTGGAGTTTGTTCGAATGGACGGAAATGATTGACGAACTGCGGACCATCTTCGGGCGAGATGTCGATTTAATCGAAGAGACTGGGTTGCGAAACCCATGGCGTCGCCGAGAGATTCTCAAGACCCGCGAGGTGGTTTATGCCGCGTGAAATCACGGATGCCGGTTGGCTGTGGGATATGCTCGATGCGGCGCAAGCCGTGGCAACGTTCGTGCAAGGCAAGTCGATCGAGGACTACATGACCGACCGTCTGTTGCGCAGCGCGGTGGAGCACGATTACGGCGATTTGAAGCACGATCTGATTTGGCGTGTTGCGACCGAACATGTTTCGGAGTTGATTACTCTTCTGACACCACTCGTCACGATGCCTTCCGAATGAATCGTTTTCGCTGGATTGGCCACGACCTGGATCAACTCGCCACGCTGGGCTTGCGACGAGATCGGCGTGTTGTTCGGTTCCTTCCGCAAGCGGCGTGTGAAATCGCCGGCCGCCAGTTGTGGAACTTTGCGAGCAACGACTACCTCGGCTTGGCTGGGGATGCGCGAGTGGCCGAGGCAGCGAAGAGCGTGCTCGACGAATGCGGTGTCGGAGCGCGGGCGAGTGCGTTGGTGGCAGGACGATCGGAGTGGCATGTTCGGTTGGAGCAAGCCGTCGCGCGATTCGAGGGGCAAGAGACGGCGATTCTTTTTCCGACCGGATATGCCGCAAACATCGGGACGATCGCGGCGTTGGTCGAAGAATCGGATGTCGTCTTTTGCGACCGACTCAACCATGCGAGCTTGATCGACGGCTGCCGGCTGAGCGGCGCGAAGCGGCGTGTGTTTCGACATGCGTGCGAGACATCGTTGATCGATCGTCAGGTTGATATTCGCGCGAGCCATCATGTGAGCGGCACGGCGCTAGCCGCCGGTCATCGAGAAATACCGGCGGCTAGCGCCGTGCCGCTCACGAGGGCGGGCAACCTCGAACGCGAGCTGCACAAGGCGGCCGGATACCGGCGGCGGTTGATTGTGACCGATGCCGTCTTCAGCATGGACGGCGATCTCGCTCCGTTACGCGAACTGTGCGACTTGGCCGAACGATTTGATGCCGAGGTGCTGGTCGATGAGGCTCATGGGACGGGCGTGTTCGGCGAGCATGGTCGCGGGGTCTGTGAGCAACTCGGCGTTGAAGGCCGTGTCGCGGTGCGAGTCGGTACGCTCAGTAAAGCGATTGGGACGCTGGGCGGTTTCGTGGCCGGATCGCAAACGCTGGTTGATTGGTTGTGGAACAAAGCTCGAACGCAGGTGTTCTCAACCGCGCTCCCTCCGGCGATCTGTGCGGCGTCATGTGCCGCGATCGAGATCATCGAACGCGAGCCGGAACTGCGGCAGCGGCTGTGGCGGAACTGTGAGTTCGTGCGGCACGAATTAGCTCAGCGCGGGATCGCCGTCTTAGCGAACTCGGTGGGACCAATCATTCCGATCGTGCTCGGTGAGCCGAACGCGGCCGTCACCGCGCAACGGAAATTGGAAGAGCGCGGTTGTCTGGTCGCCGCGATTCGGCCGCCGACGGTCCCGCAGGGGACGTCGCGATTGCGGATTTCGCTGTCGGCCGCTCACGACGAAACGGCGTTGATGTGTTTGATTGCGGCCTTGGAGGAGGTCGTGCGATAGGGGCAATAGTTTCAACATACGAGTTGCAACACACGAGCGGGGGCGAGCGTCCGGTACGGGCTGATGTGGTTTGCGACATGGTCACGGCTTTTCGATCTTCGCTTTCGCTCGTTCCTGCTTGAGCACTTCTTGCTGCATTTCGAGCGACAATTGCTGGAAGATTTCTGGTTTCGCGTCTTCCAGGCTGAGCTGCCCTTCAATGCGTTTCGTGACCGTCAGCAAGTGAACTCCGAACGGACTGCGGAACGGCTCGCTGACCTCGCCCACTTTCAGGCCAAACACGACTTGCGGGAACGGCGGTGGCTGAAGTCCGCGAAATCCGAAGCGGCCCAGGTCGCCGCCGTTTTTCGCGCTGTCCGGCGATTGCGAATGTTTCTTCGCCGCTTCGGCGAACGTCAGCCTGCCTGAAACAATTTGCTCGCGGAGTCCCTTCAACGTCTGCTCGTCGTCATCCGGCTTGTCGCTTTTCAAGACGATGTGAGCGGCCCGGACCTCGCTGCCATCGAATTCATTTTTTCGCTCGCTCCAGACTTGCCGGAGCTTTGCTTCGGTCACGATCGTTTTCAGGTAGGCGTCCCAATCGAGCGGCAAGCTCAATTCGCGGCGCAACGACTGGTCGGTGAACCCGGCCTTGGCCAGCACCTGATCCGGATCTTCCTTGCGATCCTTGAGCTTCAGCTTCAGCCGCTCAAGATGCTGGTTCAACAACCCCGGATCGGCGGCAACTTTCTTTTTGCCGAGGAACTCTCGCAATAGCTGTCGCTCGATCAGCCGTTCGATCAACACATCGCGGCGTTCAGACACATCCTCGGCAGTCAATTTGCGAGTCCGCTTGAAGAACTCAAGATCGGCTTCGCGGATCGCTTGTCCATTCACACGGACCAGCACCGGCGAGTTCTCGTTCGTCCCTGACTTGGCCGCCGTAGAATTCGATTTTGTCTTGGGAGCATCCGCGACCGCGTGAGCCATCACGAACGCCGAACACATCAGAACAATGGAAAGCAATTTCATGGGCGGATTGTAGTGAACTATCAAGAATCGGTGGATTGCATTTTGTTTTGAGCGCGGAGGCCGCAAAGAACTCAACGAACTCTGCATTCAACCTCGACAATCTCAGTGGCGGCGGTTGCTGCGCTGGTCCCTGGCCGAAGAGTCGGATGAGGGGTCGGGTGTTTGGTTTTTTGGAATTGGCGGGCATAGAGTTC
>JAYVSP010000519.1:0-12259 GCA_043775215.1 Planctomyces sp.
CGGCATGAAAAAGACTCCCGACCCCGTTGGCATTGAGGTGCTCTGGTGTTGAATCGCACGCCCACTCGTCGAATGGCCGGACTCCGCGAAGCAGGAGCCTTGTGTCCGCATTGCCAGACCGAACTTCTGTCGGGCGACGACGCGGTCGCCTGCTCCGAGTGCGGCGAGTGGCATCATTGGAACTGCTGGGAAGCGAGCGACGGCTGTGGGTCGTATGAATGCTCTCACGGAGTCCGGCCGATCGCATCCAGCGGAGGCGCGGACGTGCTCCACATTTCGACCGATGACCTCAACCGCGCCGTGCCGTTGCCGAGCAACCGTCCCTTCGTCTCCGGAGCATCCACGGTATTTGCCTCCGACGACGGGCACAATGACTCATCGCCACGACGTTGGAATCGGCTGTCGATTGCCGCGCTGATTGTCTCGATCGTCGGCATTCCGTTGTTCGGCCTGGTGACGGGATTAGTCGGCATTCTGTTAGGTTGTCTGGCGATCGCTCGGCATTCGCGATCGCATCGTGGGGTCGGCGTGGCTGTCGCCGGAATCCTGTTGGGCGTGGCCGATGTCGCAGGCTGGGTGATTGGTTTGGTGCTGTTCTTTCAGCAGCCGGGCGTGGCGATTCGGATTGACGACTTCGAACCGGACCCCGCGGCACTCAAGCAGCTTCCCCCGCACATTCTGCGAGCCATGTCCGCCAATGCGCTGATTCATGTGGCTCCCGAATGGAGCCGCCTGCGAGGCGAGGCGATCGGTTCGGGAGTCGTGCTACGCATTCACGACGGCTTTGGATTGTTGGTGACGAATCGGCATGTCGTCGATCCGAAGTTCGCCGAAGACAACGGCGCAGCGGCTCCCGCGCTGGATCAAGCCGGTCATCTGGATGTGAAGCTCATCGGACAACCCGCTCGGCCGGCGACAGTGGTCTGGGTCGCCCCCGACGGCATCGACCTGGCGTTGATCCGCGTGCCGATTACGTCCATCGAGCCACAAGCGGCCGAGTGGGACGCGGAGCCCAAACTGACCATCGGCGACGACCTGTTCGCCGTCGGCAACCCGCACGGACTGGGCTGGACTCTGACGCGCGGCAGCTTGTCGCAAATGCGTCTGAACAATATCGGCCGCCACGAATTGAAGGTCATTCAAACCAGCGCGGCCATTAATCCGGGCAACAGCGGCGGTGGCCTGTACGACAAATCCGGCCGCCTCATTGGCATCAACACCTGGACCAAAGACAAACGTCTGGCCGAGGGACTCAGCTTCGCGATCACCTTCACCACGCTGCTGCAACTGGCCCCGGCCGAACAAGGTTTGCGATGAGAGTTCTTACTCGTCCCCGTACTCGATGGAGTTGATTCGAGTAGGAGTAGGAGTAGGAGTCAGATGACAAGACAAGTCGCATCGAGATCATCATGAGCAACGTTCGTCTGCGTCGATTGCAAGCCGACTTTGAAAAGCTCAGCGACTACGTCAAGCGGCATCCGCGGCTGAAGATCATTCAGGCAGACGGCGAGCCGCCGGAACGCTATCAATTGGAATACCGCATTCGCAGCTTGCGGCAAGTCAACGACGATTTGGTTGAAATCAAAAGCCACTTGGTCGAGATTGCATTGCCGCGAAATTATCCGCGCACACCACCGCAGTGCCGCATGTTGTCGCCGGTGTTCCATCCCAACATCGCTCCCCATGCCATCTGTGTCGGCGACCACTGGAGCGCCGGCGAACCGCTCGCGTCGCTGGTCGCTCGCATCGGCGAGATGCTGGCCTTTCAAAGTTACAACGTCAAAAGTCCGCTCAACGGCGAAGCGGCACGCTGGGTTGAACAGAATCTCGACCGCTTGCCGCTCGATCCCGTTAGCTTGTTGGTCGAGGAACCCGAAGAGCAGCACAACACCGCTCCCAGCCCCGCGGCAACCGCGCGGCCTCAGTCCGTGCCGCCCCGAGTTGCGGCAACGCCTGCACCACCGAGTCGCTCCGCGCCGACTATCGAATCCGCCCCCGTGGTGCTGACCGTGAGCTGCCCTGGCTGCGACGCTAAGTACCGCATCGGCGTCAAGCCGGGCATTCGTCGAGCGCGTTGCAAGAGTTGCCAAACCGTGTTCGATCTGCCAATCGAGGGCTGAGTCATGTCGAACATGACGCCGAACGACGACCGTTCGCGACTGGCTCGGCGCCGGCATCTCGACATGCTGCTGGTGGCCGTCGTCGCCGTCGTCTTCTCATTCGTGCTGCGCGTTCGCCCCGATCAGCGCGTCGAGCTGCGTTGGCTTCCCAACTATCCCGCTCCGGAGATGTGCGCCTGGCGTACTTGGACAGGACTCGACTGTCCCGCCTGCGGATTGACTCGCGGCTTCATCCGATTGGCCGAAGGAGATTGTTCCGCCGCGCTGGCCTTGAACCGCGCCAGCCTGCTGCTGGCGGTCGCCGTACTGTTGCAATTTCCGTATCGCTTGCTCGCCCTCAGTGGCTCATCATTCGGCCGCCGCCTCAGTGAGTCGTCGTGGCCAAACGCGTTCGGCTGGGTGCTGATCGCCGCACTGACCGGCAACTGGCTGCTGCGTCTGTTGGGCAAGTGAGGACTAACTCAGACAACGGAATATCCCAGTCGACGCGACGACAGAACTCTTCGAGCGATTGGTCGGTCTGCAACTCCGCCTTTTCGCTCGCTTGGCCTTCGCCGCCGAGAAGGTTGAGACCGCCCTTGGACTGCCGGAACTTCCCGAACCTATTCTTGACGAACCTGAAGACGAAGAGATTAGTGACGAAGAGGACGAGTGACAGATCAGCCTCGCCTTGTGCGTTCGCTGCCCGCGGGTTGCCCGACTTTCAGGCGCTTGCCATAATCCGGCCTCAATTTTTCGCCGCAAGGGGACGGTTGGCTGGCGCTTTCAGCCGATGAAGTGGTTCCTTGGGACGCTCGCAAACCGAGAGAGACGATACGATGACGCAAGACGCGACCGCGACGGCCGCACTCGTTCCGGGGGAACTCGACGAATGGTTCGAGTCGCTCGATGATGTGCTTCACCGCTTTGGCAACGGAGGAGTTCAACAGCTCTTATCGGCCTTGCAGGAACGGGCTTACGTTCGTGGCGTCACGCTGCCGTTCACCGCCACGACGCCCTATATCAATACGATTCCCGCCGATCAGCAGCCGCGGTTTCCTGGTAATCGCGAGATCGAACGACGCATCAAATCGATCATCCGCTGGAACGCGATGGCAATGGTTGTCCGAGCCAACCGCGAGTATAAAGGGATCGGCGGCCACATCTCGACCTATGCCTCGTCCGCGACGCTGTATGAGATCGGCTTTAACCACTTCTTCCATGCTCGTGATGCCGAGCACACCGGGGATCTCGTCTATTTTCAGGGACATGCGTCGCCGGGAGTTTACGCACGCGCGTTTCTCGAAGGCCGATTGTCCGAGGATCATCTCGAACACTTCCGCCAAGAACTGCCCGCCGGCGAGGGGCTGTCGTCGTATCCGCACCCGTGGCTGATGCCGGACTTCTGGCAGTTCCCCACCGTGTCGATGGGTCTGGGCCCGATTACCGCGATCTATCAAGCTCGGTTTCTGCGGTATCTCGAAAATCGCGGCTTGTTGGACACCTCGAAATCCAAGGTCTGGTGCTTCGTCGGCGATGGCGAAGTGGATGAACCAGAGTCGCTCGGTGCCCTCACGCTGGCTTCGCGAGAAAACCTCGACAACTTGGTCTTCGTCGTGAACTGCAATTTGCAGCGACTGGACGGACCGGTTCGTGGTAACGGAAAGATCATTCAAGAACTCGAAGGGGCCTTCCGCGGTGCCGGCTGGCACTGCATCAAAGTAGTCTGGGGGGGCGATTGGGATCCGATTCTCGAAGACGATCGGGATGGTGACTTAGTCCGCCGCATGGGCGAGGTCGTGGACGGCCAGTATCAGAAGTACGTGGTGGAACCTGGCTCGTACATCCGCGAGCACTTCTTCGGAGCGAACCCGAAACTGCTGAAGCTGGTCGAGAACCTTTCTGACGAGCAATTGCAACGACTGAAACGCGGCGGCCACGATCCGGAGAAGGTCTTTACCGCGTACAAAGCGGCGGTCGAGCACAAAGGTTCGCCGACCGTGATTCTCGCCAAAACGATTAAGGGTTATGGGCTTGGCGAAGCCGGCGAAGGGCGTAATGTCGCCCATAATGTTAAGAAGGCGAACGAGCAGGAGCTGCGCGAATTCCGGTCGCGGTTCGGCATCCCGATCGCCGACGACGAGGTCGATAAAGCTCCGTTTTACAAGCCTTCGCCCGACAGCCCGGAGATGCAGTATTTGCACGAACGCCGCAAGCAGCTTGGTGGTCACTTGCCCGCGCGACGACCGACCGGCGAGAAACTTGCCGTCCCGCCGATCGAGACGTTCCTCGGCTACATCAGCAAAGCACACGAAGGCTCGACGACGTTCACATTCACTTACCTGCTGAGCGGTCTCCTCAAGGACAAGCAGATCGGCCCGCGAATCGTCCCCATTATCCCGGACGAAGCCCGCACGTTCGGCATGGAAGGACTGTTCCGCCAATGCGGCATTTACGCCAGTAAAGGCCAGCTTTACGAGCCGGTCGATGCCGACCAACTCATGTACTACAAGGAGATGAAGAACGGCCAGATCCTCGAAGAAGGAATCAACGAAGCGGGAGCGATCTCGTCGTTCGTGGCCGCCGGCACGGCCTACTCGAATCTCGGCATCCACATGGTGCCGTTTTACATTTACTACTCGATGTTCGGGTTCCAGCGCGTCGGCGATCAGATTTGGCTCGCCGGTGATTCGCGAACCAAAGGCTTTCTGGTCGGCGGCACATCAGGCCGCACAACGCTCAACGGCGAAGGCTTGCAGCACGAAGACGGACACAGCCAACTCTTTGCGACCAGCGTCCCGAATCTCAAAGCTTATGACCCGGCTTATGGTTATGAATTGGCCGTCATCATCCAAGACGGCATGCGCCGTATGTATGTCGATCACGAAGAGATCTTCTATTATCTGAGCGTTTACAATGAAGACTATGTCATGCCACCGATGCCCGATGACGTATCGGACGGCATCATTAAGGGCATGTATCTCTTCAAGAGCGTCGAAAGTTCGAAAGGCCAGAAGGATCGCCCACAACTTTTCGGCAGCGGCCCGATCCTCAACGAAGTGCTGCGCGCTCAAGAAATCCTCAAGGATAATTTTGGCGTCGGTAGCGATGTCTGGAGCGTGACGAGTTATTCAGAACTCTGCCGCGCCGCCACGATGGCTCAACGCTGGAACCGTCTGCATCCGGGCGACAAGCCTGAGCGGAGTTATTTGGAAACGACGCTCGACGGTCTCACCGGCCCGTTCATCGCGTCGAGCGACAACGTCCGCTTGGTGCCCGATCAGATTCGCAGTTGGGTTCCTGGACCGTATCACGTCCTCGGCACTGACGGCTTCGGCCGCAGCGAAACCCGCGAAGCCTTGCGCCGTCACTTCGAGATCGACGCCGAATGCGTGGCGTACACAACGCTCGTCGCGCTGGTTCAACAAGGCCAATTCGACAAAAAGAAACTGCCGAAAGCCCTCAAAGATTTGGGCATCGACCCGGAAAAGATCGAACCGCTCAAGGCATAATGTAGGTAACCTGAGATTTGAACGGCGACAACGAAACGGCATCATGGAAATCAGGAAAGCAACCACCGAAGAACTCCGTGAATGGCGAGCCGAATTCGACGCGGCGGCTCGCCGACCGCTCGAAGTGCGGATGCGGTATGCGTTCGTCAAGACGTACAAGCCGGTGCTCGATGACGCCAAGTTCCGCGTGTTTGACACGATGGAAGATTACCGTCAGTGGTGTGAGCGTGAACTCCCGACTTGGCTGGGATACCACCGTGTTTGAATATCGACAGGCCCAGGAACTTCGAGACGCCTTTCACCAGAGGGGAGTGCGGTTTTTGTTGCTGGGCAAGTCGGCCGCGATCGTGCTCGGCTTCCCGGACACGACTCAGGACGTGGATGTCTTCCCTGAAAGAACGCCGGAAAACGGACAAGCCCTCGCACAAGCGCTGCGAGATTTAGGATTTGAGCTCTCGGAGAAACTGACTTCTGAGATCGAACGCGGCAAGGATTTCATACAGATCAAGTCCGGCCCGTTCGACATCGACTTGATCTTCGCCCCAGACGGAATCGACAACTTTCAGGCCGCCTGGAAACGTCATTTGGAAGTTCAAGGCATTCCCGTCTGTCACCTCGACGACGTGATCGCGAGCAAGCAAGCAGCCAACCGAGCCAAGGACCGAGAATCGTTACCACGACTGATCAACTTCCGAGAATACTGGCGCGAGCACCGACAGACCGAAACCCTCAACCCTCAACCATAACCCCTCAATTACTTATGGCCATCGAATTCAAACTGCCTGAAGTCTCCGACGGCGTAAAGACCGTCGATATCGCCGAGATCAAAGTCAAACCGGGCGACGTCATCACTGCCGGTCAGGTCGTGATGGACCTCGAAACCGAGAAGGCGGTCGTCGAACTCGAATGCCCACACGCGGGAACGGTCGCGAAGGTGCATGTCTCGGCCGGCCAGTCCGTCGCCATCGGCTCGCCGCTTCTGAGCATCGAGGCCGCCGCTTCCGTGGGGCACGTTTCCAACGTGCCGCCCGCTCCGGCTACGGCAGTCACGTCGAAGCCCGCCGCACCGCCCGCAACGAAGCCAAAGGCAGCGGCGGCTCAGCCCGCTCCTACGCCGTCACTCACCGCTCAGCCCTCATCCCTCACCCCTGCATCCGATCATCCACCCGCCCCCGCCGGTCCCGCAACTCGCCGACTCGCGCGAGACCTTGGCGTCGATCTACATCAAGTCACCGGCTCCGGCCCGGGCGGTCGCATCACTCAAGAGGACGTGCAGAACTACGTCAAGAACATTCTCGAAGGCCGAGCCTCCGCGCCCGCTGGCGGCGGTGCGATCGCGACTCCACAGTTGCCCGACTTCAGCCAGTTCGGAACGGTCGAGCGGCAAGCTCAAAACAAGATCGCCAAAGTTTCGGCCTCCAGCTTGAGCATGTCGTGGCAGACAATCCCGCACGTCACGCAGCACGACCTGATCGACATCACCGACCTCGAAGAGGCTCGTAAACGATTTGGCGAGACGTTCGGCAAGAACGGGCCGAAAGTGACGATGACAGCCATTGTGATGAAGGCCCTGATTCCTGCGCTCAAGGCGTTTCCGCACGTCAACGCCAGTCTCGACGCGGCGAAGAGCGAGCTGATTCTCAAACGCTACTACCACATCGGCTGCGCGGTCGACACGCCGAATGGATTGCTGGTCCCGGTCGTCAAGAACGTGGACCAAAAGAGCATCGCGCAGATCGCCGCGGACCTGGCTGACCTCGCGGCGCGCGCTCGCGAGAAGAAGCTCAAGCCCGACGAGATGACCGGCGCGACGTTCACCGTCACGAATCTGGGCGGCATCGGCGGCACGGCGTTCACGCCGATCGTCAACTGGCCCGAAGTCGCGATCCTCGGCCTGAGCCGCAGCCGCACCGAACTGAAACTCCACGGCGGAGCAGTCGTCGAACGCCTGATGCTCCCGCTGTCCCTCAGCTACGACCACCGAGTCATCAACGGAGCCGACGGAGCCCGCTTCGTCGCCAAACTCGGCAGCATGTTGAACGACTTTTTTGCGTTACTGGCGGAAGCGTGAGCCGCACGTCGCATCTGTTGTTGAGACGATTCATGCGTTAGCCTATTTTCAGATCGAGAAGCGAGGGCATTCAACATGCCGGAATTTCAAACTTTGTTGCAGCGGCAGGTTGAGGAGGTGGAGCGTCAGAATCGACAAGCCCTGTCGGAGTGGCAAGGCAAGTCACTGGAAGAGCGAGCCGAAGCGATTCGCGCGTGCTGCCGTTTAGCCGCAACGACGATGGAGGCGCGCCGCGGCTTGGGATTGCCGCCGCCTCCGCGCGATCCTTGGCCGGTATCGACGTTGACCTTTTTACGAAAGCAAGCCGCTGATGCCCGACATCGTTCCTTCGAAGCCTGACCAAGTTGCTGTTGAGTTGGCTCGCCGGTTTGACGAATTCGGCATCGACTATGCCATCGGCGGAGCGTTGGCGATGGGCTTGTGGAGTGAGCCGCGAGCGACCCTGGATGTCGATCTCACCCTGTTCCTCAATCCCTCCGACGCCGGCCAGGTTGTCAAAGTGCTCGAAACGCTCGGCTGTGTCGGTGACTTCGATCAAGTGAAAGCCTCGCTGGATGAATTGGGATACTGCCGAGTGTCGTGGCGAAATTGCTTCGTCGATGTATTCCTGCCAACCTCCGAGTTCCTTTGGCAATCGAAACACCGCCGCACGACTGTCCGTTTCGGCGGATATGACCTCCGATTCTGGAACGCCGAGGTCATGGCGGTCCTGAAACTCATGTTCTTCCGACCGAAAGACCTCGTCGATTTGAAAAAACTCGTGGACGCTCAAGGACCACGCCTCGACCGCGATTGGGTCCGCCAAAAGGTCATCGAAGTGTTTGGCGAGCATGACCCGCGAACCACGACCTGGCAGGAACTCACCGCAGCGATCGAACCATGACGGAATGACGGATGCTGAACGATTCTTATTGCCTTAATAATCGACGCGCGAAAATCGCGATCACGATGTTACTCATGGTACTCTTCGTGTTCGCGCGGACTTTTTCCACCGACGCTGCCGACGTCGCGGAGGGACCGGCGTTGATGCAGAAGGTTCGGGACGACATCGCCTGGGTAGGAAAGCTGAAATCATTGCACTTGATGGCTCGCATCGAAGAGCGGCGCACGCCGGAGGGGATCGATAACTCTCTGCAAAGAATCCAACGGGAAATTCCCGATTTGGAACAGCCTGATCCGCTGATTTTCACGCAACTGCTTCCAGAAACGAACATGCGTTTGGAGCTGGATTTCGATGCTCGGCGATTGCGAATGATGTGTTTTTATCGCGACGCGACGAATCTGGATTTGGAACGCACCTTACAAATGTGGGATGGCAAGCGACTTGTCGAGCGCCAGCAGAGTTTTCAGCGCAAGCAGGATGTCGTTCGGTTTCAACGCGATATCACGCGAGCTTCCGACGTTATCTGGGACTGGTTTGGCTATCTGGAACATCAACCGCTGCTCTGTTGGTGGGTTGACGACCCGATGAATCGCGAGCGGTTGCAGAGTCGTTATGCCGCCGCGTCTGATTTCTCAGTTGTTGACCGCGAAGAGTTTCACGGAGTCGATTGCTTTGTGCTGCTCGACACACGCAGCGACTGGCGAGATCGCTATTAGATTGGCGTTCAAGACGGGCGATGGCACGGTTTCAAATGGGGAGTCATCTCGTTTGCCAACATCCCAATGTTCGCGGCAATCCATCAGCGGCTCGTCGAAGAGTTTCTTGGCAGGTCACTTGGCATCAACCCTTCCGATAAGGATTGGGACGCTGTGCAACAAGAACTGACGGCCCTATCTCCCGCTCGCCGCGCCGCCTGGGGCAAGCGATTGTATTCCGAAGTTGGAAAGCGATTTATCCCTTGGCAGGAGTTCTGGTTTTCCGACTTTCGTGATCTCGGCGAAGGACGATTCCTGCCGTTTCGAGAGAACTGTCTGACATACGATGACGACGGCGGAAATAAGATTTTCGTCGCCAATAAGCGAACGCTCTTCGTACGGAAGCTGAAATTCAATCAACCGATCGACGACAGCCTCTTTGAAGAGGCAATCGGGGACGCCACGGAGATTGTCGATGAAACCACCAAAGCCAAGTGATATGGGAAACAAATTCGATTTGCAGCGCAGCAGTCAACGAGTGCGACCAGTCGTGAGCAAGGCGGACTTGGACAAGCAGTACCGCGAGATGGCGGCTGACAAATTTCGTGAAGCCGAAGCGCGGGAATGGTGCGAAGCATTGATCGGAGACGCGGCCGAGGAACCACGGTAAAGTAGGATGACCGAAGAGAACATGATTCGGTATTCGTGAGAATCAAGGAGCCATCATGCCGACAAAAACACCTCGCAAGAAACCCAAGAAAACACAGCGGCGGCTGACCGTCTCTTTGGATGAAGACGTTTATGCGGGACTGCACTCATCGATTGGACGGCAAAACCTCAGCCGCTTCATTGAGACCTTGATCCGGCCGTATGTGATCCACAAGGACATGCTGGAGGCGTACCGGCGAATGGAGGAGGAGCGGAAGCTTCCCGATGAGTACGACCTGATGCCCGCTCGCAAGTCTGTCAAGACGCTCGTTCGCCCGGTTGTGTCGAAGAAGAAATTGGCGGAAGGATATCGGCAGATGGCTGCGGACAAAGAGCGCGAGGCAGAAGCCCATGAGTGGTGCGAAGCGGTGATCGGAGACGTGGCCGATGCAACGCGGTGAAGTGTGGTGAAGGGATTTTGAGCGGGCGATCGGCAGCGAAATTCGCAAGCAGCGTCCAGCAAGATCGATTCGAGCGACGCAGACTTTTCTTTCATGGCAAGCGGCGGGAACCATTTCATGACAACGATCACATTTGAGCAACGGGAAGCGGTCGCAACGGCCCGTGAGCAGTATTTGCGAGTCGTGGACCCGGAATCGCAGACGGAATATGTCCTCATGCGAGCTGATGTTTTCGAGCGGTTGAATAATCGGCTGTTTGATTCCGAGCCGATGACGGCGGACGAAAAGGAGCGGCTGTTCCTTGATGCGGCCAAGAGGGCACATTGGGATGATCCAGAGTTTGACGTGTACAACGACCTCGCCGTGCGGAGCAATCCATGAAGTTGCAACGAGGTGATGTGGTGGCGCTCGACTACCCGTTCAGCGACGGCACGGGTGGGAAGATTCGGCCAGCGGTCGTCGTTCAAGCGGATGAATGGAACGCAAAGCTCGATGACACGATCTTGGCAATGGTGACGGGCAGCAAGAATCGCCGAGTCAATTCGCCCACACAGTTGTTTGTTGCGGTGAACTCCAGTGAAGGCAAACAAGCGGGATTCCGAATGGACTCGGTCATCCAATGCGAGAATCTCGTGACGCGCGATCAATCGCTCGTCTTGCGCATCATGGGGCATCTGCCAGACGAGGCTCTCAAACGGTTGGATGATTGCTTGCGCGCGAGCCTCGGGCTGAAGTAAGAGCCCAAGAAATCCAAAGCGGCGTCGACCCACCGCACTCCAAATAATCCAAAGCGACGCTGACACGTCGCACTCTAAAGAGGAAGAAATGACACACGCGGAAATTGTGGTGATTGGTGCTGGGCCGGGCGGGTATCCGGCGGCGTTTGCGGCGGCGGATCATGGGAAGAAAGTGGTGCTCGTCAATGAGGAGCAGAACCCCGGTGGGGTCTGCTTACAGCGCGGGTGCATTCCGTCGAAGGCGTTGTTGCACGTCGCGAAGTTGATTCATGAGGCTCGCGAGGCGGCGGATCACGGGGTCTCGTTCGGGAGTCCGAAGATTGATTTGGGAAAGCTGCGGAACTTCAAGAACGGCGTCATCGGGCAACTGACCGGCGGCATTCAGAGCTTGTGCAAGGCTCGCGGAGTGACGCTGGTGCAGGCGCGCGCGACGTTCGCGAACTCGAACACGCTGAACCTGACGAAATCGGACGGCTCGACCGAGCAAATGACGTTCGACAAAGCGGTGATCGCGACCGGATCGCAGCCGGCGATGCCGCCGATCTTCGCCATCGGCGACCCGCGCGTGATGGACTCGACCGGAGCACTCGCGCTGGAGGACATCCCGAAGAAACTGCTGGTCATCGGTGGCGGCTACATCGGGCTGGAGATGGGCTGCGTGTACGCCGCACTCGGCAGCGAAGTCACCGTCGTCGAAGCCTTGCCGGTCATCCTCGCCGCCGCCGACCGAGACCTCGTGCGGCCGTTGCAGAAGCGGCTCGAAGGTCAGTTCAAGGCGATTCACGTCAACACGAAAGTGCTCGGCCTGACCGCGACGAAGTCCGGCATCATCGCCGAACTGCAAGGCGAAGGGGTCGAGCCGAAGCAGACCTTCGACCGAGTTCTCGTCTCCGTCGGCCGCAAACCGAACAGTCGCAATCTCGGCTTGGAAAACACGAAGGTGCAGATCGACGAAAAAGGTTTCGTGAAGATCGACAAGTGCTGCCGCACCGCGGACGAAAACATCCTCGCCATCGGCGACGTCGCGGGCGAACCGATGCTGGCTCACAAAGCCACGCGCGAAGCGAAGGTCGCGATCGAAGCGCTCCTCGGCGAACCGGCCGAGTTCGACAACATCGCGATCCCCGCCGTCGTCTTCACCGACCCGGAACTC
>JAYVSP010000520.1:0-5844 GCA_043775215.1 Planctomyces sp.
TCGCTTGCGCGTCGGGTTGGTATGCGGTCATGAATAATCCAGGCTAGCGCCTTGCCGCTCACTACCCCTGAATCAAGACCTGACGCACTAATTGGGATGATTTGTCAACGTTGCCGCGTCCACGACCGTCATCGCGCCGTAGCCTGGACGCCAGTTGGCTTGAAATTCTGCTTGGCCGACGAAGTCGGCGTCGCGCAGTGTGGCTCGCCAGTCGGTGAGCGTGCGGCCGGTGCGATCGACATGCACTTTGACAAGGTATCGGCCGGTGGGAAGTTGGCTGGCACCGCGTTGCCATTCTTTCGCTCGCAGTGAACCGTCGGCGGCCAGCAGCGTGAGGGTGTGTTGCCAGAGCCGGGGCTTCGCGGCGACTGGACGATCCGAAATCGCGATCGGCGCGGCGTCCCATTTCTTTGCTCGTTCATCCCAGCGATGGATGGTGACTTGCAACAGCTTGTCACCCCAGTCCGGCTCTGTGTTGGTCAGTTTGAACCACAACTCGCTGGTGAATTCTTTGAGCCGCCGCGCATCGGACTGCGGGAGTTCGGAGGCCTTCGAGAATTCGTCGCGAACGACCTTCGCGTAGTCTTCCAACCACGTCCGAAAGCCCTTGTAGCCCAAGTCGCCTTTCAAGAACTTCTTGCCGCCGCCGTGATCGACCTCCTTGAGCGGCTTGAGCAGCAACAGGCTTTTCTCCGGATTCTCGATGTCGATCAAGTGCTTGGAGCGGATGAGATAGGTCATCGTTTCCGCGGCAGACTTTTTCATCCACGAGACCTGCTCGCCGTTTTCTTTGGCCAGCTTCCGATTTTGATCGGAACCCTCGACGTGGCAGCCCATGCAGCGATGCCGCTGTCCCCAGATGTTTTGCTCGAAGGATTCCAGCAGCCGATCGGTTCGAGCAAACCGGATCACTTCATCCGGCCGAGCGGGCTTGGCCAATTCCTTCGCCGCCAGCTTCGGCGCGTTCCGCAGTTTCGGATCACGGCAACACGCTTTGAGCCATTCGGCGAACGCGACCGCCTCGGCCTCTCGCACTTTCGCGTGCAGCAAGTTCGCTCCGGGATTGTCGGTGTCCCGCATGTTGATCAGCTTGAGGATTTTGGATTGCTCCGGCTTGTCGAGATCGACGAGTCCCTGATCGCGCAGTGACCAAAATGTCGCCTCGCTGGAGGGCTTGATGTAATTCTTCAGATCGACCCCCGCCAAGTGGCACTGCACGCAACTGCTCGGCTGATCGGACTTGAAGATCGGCAAGAGACGCTGCTCGAAAACCTTCGTGGGAGAGGTGGAATCGTCGGCGCGGCAGTCCACAAGGCCGGTTCCAATAACGACGGCAATAGCAATCAAACGGTGCGTCGCATGCTTCATGGTTTCACCTTGGACTTGGATTTCTTGCGAGCGGCCTTGGCTTCACGAGCTTTCGTATCCGCTTCGACGAACTTCCAAAATTCGTCGTGCGGGATGCCCTTACCCTGTCGGATGTTTTCTTCCGCCTGCTCGATGATCTCACACAATCGTGGCGACTTGGCCCAAGAGAGATGCGTGATGTCGTCTTCACTTTCACAACGATAGACGACTGCAACGACCTTGCCCCGCTGCGTCAGCGCCATTGGTGAGCCTGCCGGTTTGGCGACGAAGTCGTCCAATTCAACGCCCACACGCGAAAGCGGAACACGTTTGATCTTGCTCATGATGTGACTTTCTCACCTCGAATCCATAGTTCATTGTTGAGTTTCTCGCCGATGGCGACGATCCGTACAACGCGTTCGCTCACGTCGCAGTTGTAGAGCACGCGGACTCGATTGTCAGGACCACACCGCAATTCCCATCGCGCGGTGGCAATCGGCTTCCGTAATTCTTTCCGATTGCGGGTTGGCAGGAGCGGTGTGTGTCGCAATTGCTCTTCAATGGTCTCTTGAATTTCACGATGCCATTTTGAGTTCATGTGCTGAAGATCCTCTCTCATCGTTGACGGATAGATGATCTCAAACGGCACAGAACGGACCACAATCAATTCTCCGCGTTAGGGCAACGTGTTGAAACTTCGGTCCCCCGCGTCGCCCAAACCCGGCACGATGAACTTGCGGGAGTTGAGTTCTCGGTCGATCGCGCAGACGAAGACTTGAGCTGTCGGGTAAGCTTCGGTGACATTGCGGAGTCCCTCCGGCGCGGCGATTAGCGACAGCACCTTCAACTTCGGCACACCCCAGCGACTCAAGGCTTCGAGCGCGGCGATGGCCGAGCCGCCCGTGGCGAGCATCGGGTCCAGCACCAACGCCACATCGACCGGGCTGTGCGTCGGTAGCTTGCTGTAGTATTCAACCGGCCGAGCAGTGGCCTCATCGCGATACAGTCCGAGATGCCAGACCGCGGCTTCCGGCAGCAGGTCGAGCACCGGATCGACCATACCCAGACCGGCTCGCAAGATCGGCACCAAACCGATGCGCTGCGACAACCGCTGAGCGGACACGCACGTCAGCGGGGTTTCAATCTCAATGGGCTGCGTCGTGAGATCGCGAGTTGCCTCATAGACCAAAAGCGCCGCCAGCCGTTGCACCAACCGGCGAAATTCGTCCGGTGAAGTCGTTTTGTCACGCAACTTGGCGAGGTGATGTTGAATCAGCGGATGCTGGACTTCATGAGCGCTGGACATGGCGGGTCAACCTTTTCGCCGGCGCGTGCTGGCGAACAGTTCTTTGAGCGGCAGCTTGAAACCAGGCAGAACTTCACCGCCGTCGAGTGACTGGCTTGGCCGCAGGTGCCGGCAGTCGGTTGCAGACGTGTAGACATCGGCGGTGTGCGACTTGGGGTCGACGATCCAGGCCAGCCGGCACCCCGCCGCAAAGTACTCGGCGAGTTTGCGCTCGATCTCCGCCGGAGTATTGCTGTCGCTGAGCACCTCGACCGCCAGATCGGGATACAAATCCGGAATCGGCTTTGTCGGAAACTCGCCGCTGGGAATTTGGTCCCACGAGATAAACGACACGTCCGGGATTCGCACCAGTCGAGGCCGCAGCCGCAACATCCCGTCCGCACCGAGCGCGACGCCGAGATCGCGATCTTTGAGGTAGTCCCAAAAGAAATGAACGATGTAAGACGCCAACAACGCTTCTCTCGCTCCCATGACTTTCTCCACGAGCACGCCGTCAACGAGTTCAAATAAACGGTTCTCGGACGCTTCAATGCGAATGACATCTTTCTCGGTCGCTCGGCCGGGCGCGGGTCGAAAGCGAATTCGGCTGGGACTAATGCCGCCGAGTTCCTCCAGAAGGTCGGCAAAAGTTTGAACGTCCGCGAATGCTGTGGACATGAAAGCGATCCGGATTTGATGATGGAATGAATAAACCGCCCGGCATTCCACCCAATGTCACTGACATTGTGAACGGCACTGCGCTAGCCGCCGGTTCTTTGTTTTGGAACTGCCAAGTTGTTCGTCATGCGCCAAGCTGTTGTCGTAGCTCTTCCAGGGAGATTGTGGCTTTTTCTTGCGAGAGCTGACGCAGGAGCGCCATGAATTCGGTGTTGTTTTTCAGCAGCTCCACTTCAACGGCGAAATCATCAACATGTGACAGAGCAAACATCGATCCGTCTGATTTGCGAAGGACGACCAGTTCCTGTTCAGCCAGATCAACCACTTCATTCAGAGAATGGCTCTGATCCAATTCGATGACTTTCATAGACGCACTTCCTTCCCACCGACAAATAGCTTGTTGTGGACCTTGTGTCCGACCGCTTTCACTTTCACGCTCTGGCTGCCGCCTTCGTCAAGAACGTCGTAGAACACGCGAAAATCTTCGACTCGGAGTTCCCAATCAGCAAGCTCGTTCGCGCTCAATCGCTTCCGGCTTCGTGTTTCGGTGGTGGCGTCATGGCGGAGTTGATCGCTGATAGCGTCGAAGATCAAAGTTTGGTCAATCTTGCGAAAGGCACGTACATGGTCAGAGGCAGTCTGCGTGAACCCGATGTCGAATTTCATGTTGCCTCACAATACCGGTTTAAGGACTCGTGAAGAAACAAGTTGGAGATTTGGAACCGCGCCCGTCAGAACACGGGATTTGTTGCCCGCTTCCTGACTCAAGGCCATTGTTTTTTGCGCGGCCGAAGCACCCCGTACCTGAAATTACTTTGCCGCTTGCGAGTTCCATTCGTCGAGCATCGCTTGGATGCGTGCCTTGTTGAAGTCCGCGGGGATCGGCTCGTCGTGGTTTTGGAGGAGATCGTCCACCGTCACGGTGCCTGCCTTCACACCATCAGCCGGGACGTCGACTTTAGCCGTCCAGACGATTGCGTTCAGGATCAGTTTACGAAACTGGTTGTTGCCCCAATTCCAGTGAACGTGTCCGCCGGAGCAACCGAAGCCTCGGCCGCCGTCGGCGCGTTGCGTCGCCCACGCCATGTGTTGTGGCTCTTTGTTCTTGATCGCTTCACGCACGGCCGGGTTGCCGCTGTGCGTGCCGTCCTTGCCCACTGTGTTTTCCGGAGGCAGGTCAGTGAGTACCGGAACGACGCCCTCCATCTTCTCGCGAAAACGCATGTGATAGTACCACTCGTCGTTGGTCGAGAACGGCTTCACGCCGTTTGTCGTCGGATGCTTGGGAAACTTTTCATACTTCGCGATCCAGTGCGGGTTCACCGACCAATTCATCTCGAAATACCCGCCAGTCCAGTCGAGGAACGCTTCGCCGGACTTTTCTTTGGGCACCTCGACTCCGTAGTGAATGCAGACGATGCCGACTCCCTTGGCGGTCAGCTCGGCCAGTTCCTCAAGGTGTTTGTTGAAGGGATGATTGTCGCCGCCATCCGAGTAAATCACGATCGTGTTCGCCGCCGCGAGTTCTTCCGGCTTGGGCCAGCCGCTGTTCTGGAGAGAATGTACCTTCGCTTCGACCGGCAATCCGCTCTCATTGAGCAGCTTCGCCAGCAATGAGCAGCCGGCCAAATGGTCGTGTGCTCCGAAGCCGTGACTGGGATTGCCGGCCAGCAGGAGAACCTGCTTCTTACCGCCTGGAAGTTTGTCATTGCCGGCGGCTCCGGTGGCCGAGTCTTTGGCTTTGGCCTGTTTGATTTTGATGTTGCGAAACTGGACTTTCATCGGCGGGCCGGCGTGAAGCTGCAACGCGAGCACACCTTTCGCTCGGCGTTGTTCGGTGTCTTCGTCGGTGCAGATCGAGGTCGTCACGCCGTTGATCTTGTGAGTAAACGTGAAACCCTGAGCCGTGACGTGGTACTCGTTCCAATCTTCTTTTTTGATCTTGGACTGAATCTCTTTGGTATCGCCGATTTTTTCGACGACCTTTGGCTTGTGATCCGGTCCGATGACGGTCTTCTCGCCACGGCCGGCCAGGATGCCGCGGAACCGCTCGCCGTAGTTGATGCCCGAGTACGTGTCCCCCGCCTCGAAGTCGGCTTGATAGCCGCCGATAACCCATTTCTCGTTCGGCACTTCAAAGCTGCGGTACTGAATGCCGCTGTTGCCGCCGATGATCTTGTATTCGAGCTTCAGCTCGAAGTCGGTGGTTTCGCCCTTGCGCCAGATGAGGAAGGTATTGCCCTTCGTCGGCTTGTCGGCCGTCGTTTGGCCAGTGATCGTGCCATCCTGAACGCTCCAGAGATCAGGATTGCCGTCCCAACCGTCGAGCGTCTTGCCATCGAAGATCGTTTGCCAGCCATCGTCGTCGGCGGCGAGCGTGTCGCCGTACCATGTCGCCAAGGCTGCTAACGCCGCCAGGCAAACTTGAAATAAGAACTTTCGCCGTTGAGTGATCATGCTGAACCTCGTTGATTTGTGGCGCACGCGGCTCGCATGCGTTGTGAAAAACAAACTCAAATTATCGCACGCGAGCC
>JAYVSP010000521.1:0-9738 GCA_043775215.1 Planctomyces sp.
AGGGCTTGACCGATCTCAAAGAACGCCGACCCACACGGATAAGAAGGCCACACGGATGGGAGCAAGACCTCGACATCCTGGTCGGTGGACCCTTCGGTCAGAGGCCTCGCCTCGTTGGAGTCTTCGATTGTGAATTATGCGCGCCGTGCGCGCAACTTGTAGCGTGGGCTTAAGCCCACGCTACGGTTGCGGGCAATGCCCGCGTTAGGCGAGTAGTTCTTTCACCACACGCGCTCCTTCAACACCGGTGAGCCGTGAATCCAGTCCCTGGAATTTGTAACTGAATTTCGCGTGGTCGATGCCCAGCAGAGATAGCAGTGTGGCGTGGACGTCATGCACCGATACGCGGTTCTCGACCGCGTGATAACCGAACTCGTCGGTGGCTCCGTAGCTGAATCCCGGTTTGAAACCACCGCCGGCGAACCACATAGTGAATCCGGCAAGGTGATGGTCGCGACCGTTCCCTTGAGCCATCGGCGTGCGGCCAAACTCGGAGCCGAAGACGATAATCGTATCCTTCAGCATGTCGCGCTGCTTGAGGTCGGTGATCAGCGCCGCAATTCCTTGATCGACTTCCTTCGCGGTCCCGGCGACGTGGTCCTTCACCGAGCCATGATGGTCCCAGTCACGGTGATAAAGTTGGATGAAGCGAGTACCGCGTTCCGCCAGCCGGCGTGCCAGCAAGCAATTCGAGGCGAACGAACCGTCGCCCCCTTTTGTGCCATACAAGTCGAAGATGTGCTCCGGTTCGTTGCGGACGTCCATCAATTCCGGGACGCTCGACTGCATGCGAAAGGCGAGTTCGTACTGGCTAACTCGCGTGGCGATTTCGGGGTCGTCGAGCGTTTCGTTGGCGAGGCCGTTGAGCGTTTGCACGGCATCAACGACATCGCGCTGCCGCTTCATTGTCACTCCCTTGGGATTGCCGACGTACAACACGGGATCGCCCGTGCCGCGGAACTCGACCCCTTGAAACTGTCCGGGCAGAAAACCCGAATGCCACTGCCGCGCGGCGATCGGCTGTTTCTGGCCGAACTTGCCGGTCGAGACCATGACCACGAAACCAGGCAAACTTTCCGATTCGGCCCCCAGGCCGTACAGCAACCACGACCCCATCGCCGGCCGCCCGGCGTTCATCGTGCCGGTGTTCATGAATGTGTGAGCCGGATCGTGATTGATCGCGTCCGTGAAGAGCGACCGGACAATACACATCTCATCCGCGCACTTCTCACCGAGGTTCGGCCAGATCTCACTGAGCGACTGCCCCGATTGTCCCCACTGCTTGAAGGGATGCTGGGGCGCGAAGCAGTTCAGCTTCTGTCCTTGAAGCTGAGCGATCTGTTGTCCCTTCGTGATTGACTCGGGCATCGGCTGCCCATGCAACTCCGCGAGCTTGGGCTTGTTGTCAAACGTATCAATGTGTGTCATGCCGCCGGCCATGTAGAGCCAAATGACTCGCTTGGCCTTCGGCGCAAAGTGGGGCGGATTCAACACACCGGCCCATTTCGGCACTTGCTTGCCGCTGACCACATCGGCGGCAACTCCATCTTTCGTCAGCAAGGAACTCAGTGCCATCGAACCCAGGCTGACACCCGTGGTTTGCAGAAAAGCACGTCGAGCAATTGGAGAGGGAAGTTGCATGGCTAATCTCTTGGCCGTAGGACGATGAATGGAGTCATTGAAACAGAACGCATTCTCAACCGGACTCTGCATAATTGCCACTGGCCTTCATTCCCGCAGAGCCTCGGCGAACTGCTCGATCTGCCAGTTGGATTTTTCCAGGCCAACCGAGACGCGAATCAGATGTCGCGAGATGCCGCAGCCCTCAGCGAAATCCAATTCGCGGTAGTGGGCTAGAATCGTGAACGGGCAACAGAGCGTGAAGCTGGTCCCCAGATTCGGACCTTTGGCGATTTGCAGCGCATCGAAAAACCGCTCGGTCTTCGCGGCGGCATCGCGCAGGACGACCGAAAACAGCCCGCCGAAGCCGCCACCTGGACGGAGATGCCGTTCGTAGTTCGTGCGATCGACACGCGCCGGATAAAAGACGTTGGCGACTTCGGGACGCTCGGTGAGATACTCGCACAGACGCGCAGCGTTTTCGTTGATCCGCGGCATTCGCTCGACGACATCGCGTGAGTTGCGTTCCAGCTCGATCGCGTCTTCACCGTAGAAGATGTCCTCGAACTCTTCGGCCAGAAGAGTCTTCAACCGTTCGTAGTAGGGTCGCTCTCGATTGAGTACCAGCGAGCCAGCCAGAACATTGCCGGCTCCAGAAAAGTATTTCGTGAGACTCGTGGCCACGACATCGGCCAGCGGCAGCGTGTTGAGATTCACGCACGCCGCCAGCGTATCGTCGATCAACAGCGGGAAGTCATGCTGTAACGACAACTCACTGAGTCGCGACACGTTTGGACTGCCGAGTAGCGGATTCCCCGGCAATTCGACGAACAGCCCAAGCAGCGGATCGGCTGCCGCCAATTGCGCGACTTCGTCCACGTCGGCTTCGGTTCCGCGCGGAAAGAACACGACTGCTTTCTCCATCGGCCGGACCCGCGACAGCCGCTGTTGAATCTTCAAGTTGTCGACGTACGGAAATCCAAATTGAATGCTCTGAGACTCCGGCCGCAGCCGTTGAAACAACCGATAGGCCGTGAAGATGGCGGCCATCCCTGAAGGAAACAGGTAGACGTCATCTGCCGGACAGCCTTGCAACCCGGCAACTCGCTCGCGGAGCACCCGCTTCGCGCGAGCATCGCCGGACGAATTGGGGTCAGGCTTTCCACTCAATGTCTTGTCCCCTCGCCCCGGCACTCCGGGGAGAGGGTTAGGGAAAGGGGCCGAACGTTCAAGTTGCTCGCGTCCCTCGAACAGCGCGGCGGCTTGTCGCGAGGGAATGATCTCGCCTGCGTGTTGCCAGAATGCCTTGGCCGTGTCGCGTGCGGCAATCGGCATCAACACGGCGTGAACTCGCGAGTCAAAGCACTCGCCGATTCGCACGGCCGAACCCGTTTCGCGGCCCACGAATTCCGCACAGCGCCGCGCCACACGTTCCGAGGGAAACGCGATCGCGCATTCACCCGGCCGAGCCAACCGGCGTTCGCATTCCACGAACAACCGCGCCGTGTCGGGATGAAAGAAGAAGCGCGGATACCCGCACTGCATCGCACCGGTGACGGCCGGATCGCCCTCTTCATAGCCAACATTATCTCGCCAACGCGGCAAGCAGACCGACACCGCGTGTCGTTCCTCTGGTATCGGCTGGCCCAGGTCTTCTCCGCGCCAGCGACTGAGTTTCTGTGGAGATGTCATGAGCCGAAGTATTCCTCACGCGAACGGCAAGCGAAAGAAATTGCGTTCGCAATTACTCCGAAAGTAGCGGCGGCATCGGCGGAAGATTCTGGCGAATCTCATCCAGCAAGGGACGAGTTTCATGCAAATCACACCAATGATGAATGTAGTCCCAATCCAAGGTGTTTTGCCTTACGCCGATCACGCTGGCGATGTCCTCGCGGTCCTTGGGCCGATCCGCGCGGTCGAGCCACTTCAGCTTTTGCACGATGACGTCTTCGGGAGACTGCAAATAGACGTCGCGTCCTAGGAACTGACGCAAACAACGCCGCGCAAAACGTGATTGATCGAAAGGATCGTCGGTCAGTGCGAACAGTTCCACTTGGAAGTCGGTTTCCTTCAGCGTGAGGATCTGCCGCTTCGTTCCGGTGACACCTTCAAACCGGAGTTGTCGATCCGACTGAAATCGTGGTTCGAGGTGCCGCAACACTTTTGAAAACGAGCATCCGCCGAGTTGCAGAACGAAATCAGCGTCATGCGTGGCTCTGGGGATTCCATGAACGTTGCTCGAAAGCGAGCCAACCAACATGTAGGGCACACCGAGTTGATCGAGTCGTTCGATCACTTCGAGTGCGATTGCTTGGCCTTGCATTGCATCTGCTCCCAGAGTTCTTTCCATTCCAATCTCTGCCTGAGAATCGCACGGACTTGGTCTTCGCTCGCGCCGGGATTCTCGCTACGGATGCCTGATTTCGTGACTTCGCACGCTGATTCAAACAATCGCTGCCCGAGCAAAAATTTTTCTGTAGGGTCCATCACCCGTGCCCGCAAGATCCGTTCACGGAAAATGTCGTCACTGAGTTCTTTGATCGCGTCCATTGACCCCTCCTGCGACGGCGAATTGAAGCGAATTCTTTGGCCAGCATCTTCTACCAATTTGGCCGCCAGTTCCACACTTCGGGTTGGCCGCTGATGTCCGAAAGGTATTTGCCGTCGATCTTGTTGGGGCAGACGTATTTGGCCAGCAGTTCGACTTCGCCTTTGCGTTCGAGGCGGTAGACGACTCCTTCGAGTTCCTCGCACGGCCAACATTGAGTTTCATGTCGGGCGAGAGCCGCCTCGACTGACAACGCGCCGCCGTCGTGCAACAGGTGCGGGGTCTGAAATACGCCCTGGACGCGCGCGGTGAATTCGTCGAAGACCAGTCGCGTGTTGCCAGTCATGATGTCGAACGCTCCGAACGGTTCGTGCTGTGATAAGTCGTACCGCGTGCCGTGAGCCAGCGCGAGCCACTCGCCGACAATTCGCTCGCCCTCACGCAGCACCGCGCGAAACCGAACCTCGTGAATCCGGACCCACTGGTCGAACAAGCGATGTTGTTCGTAGCGCGACGAGATCGCCGGATGTCCCGCTCGACCCAGCGCGATCAGCACGCCGTCCAACAACGCCACCGCGACGCACGACCCATCGAGCTTTTCCTGCACGATGATCCGATCGTGCTTGTCGCGTGTCTTGATACAGCAAATCTTCGCTTGTCCGTCGGGAACGCGATGATCCCCCGGTCCCAGCCGGCTGTTCGGCAGATGCCCGATCGAACCGTATGCCTTCTGCTTCAGCGGCTTCGTGTATGCAGTCATAGCGGAATCCGTATTTGGAGTGCGGTGATGCATCACCGCTTTGCCTCGCGGCGGGACCGCTTTTTTTCATTGACGCGTGTTGCTGATTCGAATGATAGGAAAGCAGCTCCGCCGCGAAAGAAAGCGGCGATGCATCGCCGCACTCCAAATTAGTTAGTCCAGATACATCAGTTCGTTCGATGCCAACAAGATCTGCGCGAACTGTGCCCACGCGCCGAGTTGCGATTGACTATCCGTCGCCGTGGCCACGAATGCCAGGCAAGTTTCCAGCTCTTCCGCCGATGGATCTCGTAGAAATACGGCACGGTACATCGCCACCACGCGATCAGACGCTGAAGTTTGTCCGGCGATTTCTGGTCGAGCGGCCAGGGCCTGGGCTTGTTCGATGGCGAACGGCGAATTCAACGCGAACAGGGCTTGCTGCGGAACCATCGTGCGCGGGCGGCGTTCGACCGATTGATCCGGAGTCGCGAAGTCGAATGCCCGGAAAACATTCGGCAGGCTCTGTCGATCGACCAGTCCGTAAACCGAGCGGACGCGGCATTGTGGGTCGGCAACGATATCGACTGGTCGTCCTCCGCGTTTTTCCGACAAGCGGCCGGATACGGACAGCAACGTATCGCGCATCGCTTCAAAATCGAGTCGCCGGCGATTCGCGTGCGACAGCCAACGATTGTCGTGATCGAGATCACGTTGATCCTTGATGCCGTTGGCCTGCTGATACACGGCCGACAGCATGATCCAGCGATGCAGTTTCTTCAGTGACCAGTCGGACTGCACAAAGCGCATCGCGAGGTGATCGAGCAACTCCAGATGCGCAGGCGGTGTGCTGCGCGTCCCAAAGTCACTAGGGGAAGAGACCAAAGGTTCGCCGAAGTGGTGCATCCAGACACGGTTCACGAGCACTCGGCTGGTCAGCGGATTTTGGGGCGACGCGATCGCCTGAGCCAGATCGAGCCGCCCGCTGCCGTGCGGGAATGCCGTTCGTTCGTTGGGGCTAAGCACGGCCAAGAACTGTCGCGGAACTTGCCGCCCGCGTTGAGACGGGTTGCCGCGGGTGAAGATGTTCGGAGCCTGCGGCGTCTGTGTGTCGAGCAACACCATCGCCCGTGGCGGCGCGTTGGGTGACTTCACCGCCATGCGGTCTAGCTCCTGAACTTTCCCGCCGAACGCATCGGTTTGCTGGCGAGACATGTACCGCCGTGTTTGGCTTTTCGGAAAGAAGGCTGGACTGTCGCGGCTGATGAGCACCTCCAACAGTTGCTTCCGCGCGTCATCAATCACGGGGGGCGAGGCTGTTCCGGCAGCTGCGGTCGTGGCTTTTGATTCGCCATAAACACGCTTGAACAACTCGCCGTAAGCCCGCGCAATGTCGGCTCGGCCAGTTATCTTAGTTTTCGAGAGAGCGTCGCGCACTAACGGATTGAGTTGTCCCGACTGTACGCCATCCGGCCGGGACTTCCAGCGTTCTAGCACAGCCGCCGCGTCGGTCTCGCCGAGAGTGGCATTCGGCGCGGATAGTTGCATCAGATCGTGCCACGGGCCGAAGACGGAGTCGTCCCCGGTTGCTCGCTGTTCGATGTAGCGCCGCCAGCGAGCGGTCAGAGGCGGGCGGAGATCATCGGGGTCCAGCGACAAGAAAAAGATCGCTGTCTCCAGTGGATCGGGCGGTGTCGTCGCGACCTTCGTCAGATAGTCGCCGACTCGCTGCCGAGCAGTATCGCTGAGCAATGCGTGCTGCTCGTCGAGGAACTTGCGCAGCTCTTCGCGTTTTGGAGCCGCTTGCTTTTCGAACTCGTCGCCACCGGGAACGGTCTCCGGCTTGTCAATTAGCGGCAGTTCGAGCGGTGCTTCGCTGCTCGCAAAGACGCCGTACAGCGAGTAGTAATCGGCCGAAGGGATCGGATCATACTTGTGGTCGTGACACCGAGCACACGACACCGTCAGCCCCAAGAACCCGCGTGTGACCGTGTCGATTTGATCGTCGATGATGTCGTGCAGGTTGTTGTCGTACAGCCGGCCGAGCGTCAGAAAGCCGAGTGCCGCCAGCCGCCACGGTTCGACTTTCGGCTCGATGTGATCGGCTGCAAGCTGCTCGCACACGAAGCGGTCGAACGGCAAATCTTCGTTGAAGGCTCGAATGACGTAGTCGCGGTACGTGTAGGCATACGGCCGGATGCGATCGTCGCCATACATCAATACGCCATCTTTCGTATCGGCGTACCGAGCCACATCCAGCCAATGTCGTCCCCAGCGTTCGCCATATTGGGGCGACGCGAGCAGTCGATCGACCACCTGCTCAAACGCTTGCGGTGACGTATCTTTGACGAACTCTTGGACCTCTTCCCAAGTCGGTGGCAAGCCGATCAAGTCGTAAAACGCGCGTCGAATCAACGTGCGGCGATCGGCTCTCGGTGCCGGCGACAGGCCCGCCGCTTCCAGCTTCGCTAAGACAAACTGATCGATTCTCGTCCGTGGCCAACTCTGGTCACGAACGGCGGGAGGCGTCGGATTGCTGACCGGCTGAAAGGCCCAGTGCCGCCGATGCTCGTCCGTGACAATCAACTCACCCTTCGGTTGGTTGGTGCTGTGGACTTTCTCCGGCCAGGGCATTCCCAGCTCGACCCACTTCGTGAGCGCGGCAATTTCATCGTCCCGGAGTTTGTTCTCCGGCGGCATCTTGAGTTTGCCGCGTTGTCGGATCGCTTGAACCAACAAACTATCGTCTGGCTTCTGCGCAATGGCCGCCGGTCCCGACTTACCTCCTTGAAGCAGGCTCGCGCGTGACGTCAATCGCAGACCGGCTTCCGGTTCGGAGTCACCGTGGCACTCGACGCACTTCGCGACGAGCACCGGCCGCACGCGGTTCTCGAAAAACTCGTCAGCCGTCGAGTCATCGGCACTCGGCAGCAGCGCGGCCATGAGCAGCATCAGAGACGTGAGTGGTGTCATGAATGTCTTCTAAATAGTGAGGAGTCGCCTTGTCGAGGCAACCTCACGCAACCATCGGGACGTACATTGTCGCCGCGCGAGTGAGCGACTTGCCGCTCACCCACAAGAACCCACGTTTGTAGACTTGACGACGCACCAACGCCATTCCGCTCAAAGCCCGACTTTTTTGTCGCGGCGAAGAATCTGTGTTAATGCGTGTTGCAATCTTCGGTCTACTGGCTGTCGGACCTCTTCAACCGGAGATTGAAATCATGCGAGAACAAATTCGTTCCGGCATTGCACATGTCGGACAAGCCTTGCGGACTCCCGAAGAGTTCGCCGTAGCGTGGAACGAGGGCCAAGTGCGGTATCGCTGGTGGGTCTGGCTGTCGCTGATGGGGACGGCCATTCTCGGCACGGTAACGTATGGCATGACGATGGGTTTGCTTGGCCACGCCAGCGACGTCGTTAATAAGGGGATGGCTTGCACGCTGGCGGCAGGCTTGGCGTGGGGCATTCCGCTGCCGGCGTTGTACATCCTCAACAGCTTGTCGGGATCGCGGCTGCCGGTGAGCAGCACGTTTCTGGCGGCTCTGGTCACGACCAGTTGGGGCGGGCTGGCGATGATCGCCTCGATCCCGATCAATTGGTTTTTCTCGGTGTCCATTCCGCATCCCGGCTTTGTTCTGCTTGTCAATTTGACCGTCTTCACTGGTGTGGGCGTGGCGATGATTGACGTGTTCAACCGAGTCATGCGTCGGCTCGAACCGCGACGCGGAACGACACCGACGTGGTGGCTGATGCTCGTCGGAGCCATCGGCTGCGAACTTTTCTACAGCTTCGGCTTGTTCGACTTTCATTTCGTACCGGCTCTTTGAAAGGAGCTCAACATGGCGATTAACACACGATCCCAGGCGGAAGCGTTTCTCAATCGGATGCCGTCACCCGCGGCTTGCGGAGAAATCGGATATGAGAATCTGCCGGTGTTGGAATCTGGCGAGTGGTCTGCTCCGACGCGGCCCGCCGTGGACGATGCGCCGCCGAATCTCAGCACTCTGGGATTGGTCGAACTGATTCTGAAACGCCGCGACACGCTGGACCGTCTGATTCGTGATCCTCAGCGGCAGCCGGAATTGTTGCCGCGATTTCTGGCGATTTCGCTGGTGAGTTTTGTGTTCTTTGGAATCGCGTTGTCCCTGGTCTTTGCGTCCTCGCGTACCTGGCCTGAATTGGCTTCGATCGCCGATGTGCTTCGTGGCCGGCGCGACACACTGGTCACATTCGAGCCGTCGGCTAACGTGGCTGCTCGCTGGCAAGACGGTTCCGCATTGAAACTGACGGCCGCGTATGCCTTCGGACTGATCGCGGCAACAGGCGTTTGTCTGCCGAGCTTGTACTTCTACGGCCTACTGGCTGGCGTGCGGATGAGTTTGCTCGACGTGGCGGTGCAAGCGTTGAAATCCAAGGCGACCTCGGCAATCGCGCTGGTTGGAATTTTGCCGATCTATGCGGTGGTCGGTATGGGAATCGTGATCTTCGACGCGCCGCAGTCGATCCGCGCCGCGGCGTTCTGGCTGGGGCTCATCTTGCCGTTTCTCGCCGGGTTGTGGGGGACCGCCGCGCTGTATCACAGCTTTGCCAACCTTTGCGACACGATGCCTCCGGAACGTCGAACGAACCGTATCTGCTTTTTGCGGCGTTTAGTTCTCTCTTGGGCCACCTGCTACACGGCGATCTCGCCGGTGATGATCTACACGCTGTGGGAGCGACTGGCTCGATGAATATTCTTCGTGCGGCCGAGATTGAGAGATGTTTAACCGCAACGCCATCGGCGTGCGCGAGTCGTATCCACCGCGCCCACGCCGATGGCGTTGGGGTT
>JAYVSP010000522.1:0-9501 GCA_043775215.1 Planctomyces sp.
TTTTCGACGCCATCAAACCCAGGGCGTTGCCCTGGGCTGCCGAGTCTTGGCCCGTTGGGCCAGAACCACACTCGCGATTCGTCCGGGGGGGCTGACGCCGGCTGACGCCACCGGTGTCGCGGAGTCGATTATTTCCTCTGCGATAAACCGGCTGACAGGACTGTCGGCTTCGGCGAGCAGTCATTTGTTTTTGCCCTATTGTTTCTGTCAATTCCCGTTCCAGAACCTCAGAGACCATCGAGTGGCTTCAGGAGCCCATTTGGCAAACGATGAGCATATTGAATTCCATTTTTGTCTGACTGACAGAAAAAAAAGGCAGAAAGAATCTTGTCCGACAACTCGGAAGCTCTCCAACCTGACCTTCATACAGCCTAAAACTTGAAACCGCTGTAGGCTTGGGCGAGAAGTGTCAAAACATCTGCTCCAAAATTGTCTGTATCTCAGCATCGCTGACGTCTCGCGGGTTGCCGTCCATGCTGTTGCCGCGCGAGCTCTTCACCAGCGCAGGCAACTGCTCGCGCGAAACACCGAGTTCGGAAAGATGTTTGGGAATTCCCAGGCCATCGTTCAGTAATTGGATGACCGCCAGGAAGTGCATGGCCGCAACATCGGCGGTCGAATTGAAGTCACACAACGGCAGTCCCGACTCGCCGCGCAACCAATTTGCCGATTGGCGGCCAAGCTGTCCGAGATCGGCCTTCGCCACTTCGCAGTTCAGATGCAGAGCGGCCGGAAGCATGACGGCACAAGCCAGACCATGCGGTACTTTCGCCTGAACGCCCAATGCCGCGGCGACGCCGTGCGCGAAACCCAGTCCCGAATTCGCCAGCGCGATCCCGGACAGCAAAGCCGCATGAGACATTGCCTCGCGCGCGGCGCGGTTGCCGAGATCGCGAGACAGCTCGAACATTGCCGGCAATGCCAGCTCGAGTCCGTGCCAACACAAGGCTCGTGGAATCGGCTTCGCCCTTCGCGAAATCAGGCTCTCAATCAGTTGCGTGATCGCGTCCATGCCTGTGTGCGCGGTGATGTCTCTCGGCAAACTGACGGTCAATTCAGGATCCACCAGCACCGCTTTTGGCACCATCAAATCGCTGCGGAGACTTTTCTTGAATGGCGGATCAAACGAAGAAATCACCGCATTCTTGGTTGCTTCAGTACCGGTCCCCGCCGTTGTCGGGACGGCGAGCAGCGGTAGTGGCGGGCGTTCGATCTTCAGACCGCGGCCGACTCCTTCGAGAAAATCTTTCACTGACGGGGGCGGGGCCGGTTTCCAACCTGCCTCATTCGTGGCCTTGCTCGGCAGGATGAAATCCTGCCCCACGAGAGCGGCCACTCCTTTCGCCAGATCAATCGCCGAACCGCCGCCGATCGCGACGACGATGTCGCCGTCACGCAATCCGAATGCGAGCAACCGTGCTACTGCCGCATCGACGTCCGCAACTTCCGGCTCGCGCGTCTGTTTCGCCAGTCGCTCAACAGCAACTCCGGAAGTTTGCATGCAACGGCACAGTTCGTCGATTGTCCCGTTGGCATCCAGCGTGCGCGACCCGCTGACCACGAAGGCTCGCCTGCCGAGTGACCGTGCGAGCGAACCGATTTCCGCCCGTCGCCCCCAGCCGAAAACGATGCGCTGCGACGCGAAAAAATCATACGGCATGAGCATATGAAATCCTCGTCGTGGTTGAGATTGACATTCACCCGAGGCGCCAGAGAGGGCGAACGTCACAGACCATCTGACAGGACAAACAAGATGGCGAAGACAGTCCCCATGAACAGCAGGATTTGCAGAAAGAGCCGCAGAGCACGCTGCATGATCCGTTCGGGTTGTTCGAAACGGCTGGCGCTATAAACCAGGCTGATGACAATCGCCAGCGGCAGCAAATACCACAACACATTTTGAGCGGCGAACATGGTGGTTGAATCGTCTCTGATGAAAGGTCTGCGAACCGTCGCCCAAGCACTTGCGGCCAGGATGATCGGTGAAAGTTATCGAACACATCGAGCCACAAGAGCTCGGGCTACGAGTGTTAGGAGGGAGTTCTAGCCGGACTTGCCGCGGGTGCGGGTGTGGAAATCGGTGTCGAGGCGGACTCTGGTTTGCTACTCGGTTCACCTTCGGGCAGTTCGACCTCGTCGCCATAGCCATAAGCCGGGCCTTCCAGTGCGTCCCACACTGCCAGCAAATTTAAGAAGCCGGCCACCCACGTAAACAACAGCGCGATTTCATACCTCCGACCCAAGCGGCCGTTCAATTCCTGAACCGCATCTTCCTCCAATGGCATTTGGAACCAATCCCAAAAGGCCCTCGGAATCGTCCCTTCCAATTGGCCCACCGGCGAATCGAACTCGCCGCGTGGAGCAACAATGCGGCAACTGATGTAACGCTGCGAACTGGAGTACTCCTTCTGATGGTTCTTGTCGTCCAGTCGCAACGTCACATTGCCGCTGCCGAGCAAACGCGGTGCGATCTCCACGGGACCGGCGAGATCAAACTCGACTTCGCGATGCTCACCTGCATCCAAGACGCCACGAAAGTGACCGCGAATCTCAGGACCAAACGGACGTTTTTTGTCCTCCAAATCCAATTGCAATTGCCCCGACACGCGTCCTTCCCAAGCATCGTTCGCAGCCTCATGTTTGACATAGCCGCGAAACGGTGCCGTGATCGGCAGATCCAATCGGTCGCCGTCACGCGCGTCGCGGTCGAGATCGCTGGAGTACCGAGACCATTGCACCAATGACACCAAGGAAGGTACTCCCACCATCACTTGCGATAAGTATCCGATCGTACGAGTCGGTGTCCGGAAGCGATTCGCCGGTTCTAACTCTTGCCAACGGAAATAGACTGCCTTCCAGTCGGCCATTGCCATTCCCCAAAAGAACAGCCCCAAGATGCCGACCGAATAAATCACCGCCTTGAAATAGCGGCCTTGATAGGCGTGACCGGCGCCAGGAATTAGAAATGCCAGCAAGGCGGCCAAATGGCGGTTCTTCAAATTGATGCGCGGATCGGCCATACGGTGAGATCTGTCGTGGTGGGCGTGTTTTTCCCCACATTAACCCGACGCGCAAGCGAGGCCTGGAGGTGACAAAGGCCTCGCTTGCGCATCGGGTTGGTGTGGGGCATGGATAACGGGCGTTAGGCAACGGGCGGGATTCTAGGAAGCACTCCCGCAACCGGCCAGACCACTCAACGTTCCACATGGCACTTCGGATGACGCTGCCGAAAGGCTGCCACTGCCTCGTTGCTAACAGCAGTCTCTTGGAGGTCGAGGTGAATCAACTGTGGAAGATTGTCGAGCACAGCCAAGCCAGCATCGGTCAACAGTGTTCCGCCCAGCCCCAAATAGCACAACCGAGGCAACGTGGCCACCAGCTTCAGTCCGTCATTCGTGACTGGCAGCCGAGTCAGTTTCAGCGCCTCTAACTGCGGCAGACTCTCCAACGACGCCAAGCCTTTTTCGGAAATCTTGGTGTCGCCGACATACAGCAGTCGTAGCGACGGCATCTGAGCCAGACTTTTCAGGCCATCGTCGGTGATACGTGTTCCATTCAGCTTCAACAGTCGTATGTTGCGTGATTTCGCCAGCAGTGCGAGCCCTCGGTCCGTCACTTGCGTTCGTGAGAGGTCCACGACTTGTAAGTCCCGCAGGCGAGCCAAGTCCGGCAGGCCATCATCCAAGACGGGAGTGTTGTTCAGACTCAAGAAGCAGGACTGAATGTCGCTCAGCGGCGACAACACTTTTTCCTCGACATGTCCCTGTCGTGTGAAGTGCTCGGAAAACAGAAACACGAAGGTACCTCGATCATGCGACACATCGTCTTCCGTGTCGCGAATCTCGGCCCCCAGGTCGATCAATGCCTTCACGGCCTTCTCATGCCTTTCGGCAACAGTATCAACCGGCGGACTGCACGACGGCATGCTCAGCAGTACCAGAACGCACAGAATTTCACGTCGCTTCATCGACACGGCGATTCTTCCTCACAGAACATCGGAGAAGCTCACGTGATCACTTGGCGAGGAGTTCCAAGTCGATGACCTTCCGCCCGGCTTCGACTTTTCTTATCTGATCCGATTTCGAGCCGAGCCATTGAGCGGAGATATCTGACCGTGATGGAGCCTCAATCTGAACGCGACACTCGCCGATCACTGCCCCTTTCACATCTGCCAGATAGCTCAATTCGTAATGCCCGGACTCATCCGTCATTCCCGACGACGAACTGACTCGCTTTTTCTTGTCTGCAAGTTCTGCTTGGCTTCGAATCGGATGAAACCAGACCAAGACACTTGATACCGGCTTACCACCCAACGTGACTGTGCCCGTGACTTTCCCTAAGTCGGGAAGATTCGACTTTCCGCCCATCACGTAGGCCATTCCGTAGTACAACAGCGGAATGCCGATGATCCCGCCCAACAACATCGGAGCGACCGTCTTGAAGAGATAGTTCTTGAGGTCCGTATAGTCGTATTCCGATTCCTTCGATTCCGGCTCAACTTGGTTCCAGGCGGTTTTCTTTCCCTTCTTCCCAGTCTTGGCCAATAAGTCGCTAGCAATGTTTGCCGCCGTGCCCGCTGAACTCATGCCGGACGCACGCCGCGAAGAACTTGCAGGCGTTTTGGAATCTTCCTCGATTCCCGGAGCCCGTTTCGCGTTCTTGGAGTCCCCACCGTCGGGACGACGTATCTGGAAGACTTCGTCGTCATCCTCCGAATCCTGCGACCCAAATTTCGAGGGCTTACCCGGAACCTTGCCAGCCGGTTCGTCAGAGAGGAAGTCGTCCTCATTGAAGTCCGACGCGGCTTTCGACTTGGGTTTGGATTTCGTCCCGGTGTCCATCAGGAACGCGTCAACATCGAAGTCATCGTCGGAGTTCGCGGCCGGTTTCCTAACCGCGGCTTTTGGTACAGTGATTTTTGACGCTGTGATATCGGGCGCAGCGATTTCCGGCTCGGAATCGCTCAAACCGCCGGAATCCTCAGCACTAGCCGGGATAGTGAAAGCCGTTTTGCACTTCGGACATTTTCCGGGCTTGCCTGCCAAATCGTCTTTGATTTTCAGCGTCGATCCACACTGCTCGCATTCGTAGCGAATCGTCATGTGCGAGCTCCTCAGAGCCGTCACTCATAAAAAATATCGGCAGCTTTCGCAACGGGAAGTTCCGAAAGCTGCCCTGAATTCACCATCGTGCCACAGCAGTCACGCTTATTGACCTTCGAAGTCGGACAAGGGCACCGCGTCCGCAATGCTGCCCAGATACTGGAAGGTCGCCAGATTGAGGTTTTGGTTCAGGAAATTCACGCGACCATCAGCAAACACGAAATACCCGCCGGCATCGTGATCGCTCGCGGGACCATCGAAGTGCAAGCCCTTGTTCAAGCCCGAACGAGTGACAAACAATGTCGCCGCTCCGGCCCACGCCCAACCGTCACTGCTTTTCAACAAATTGATGGTCGTGGGCGGGATCAAGTTCAATCGAGCGTTTTCGCCAGCCATGATCACCTGGCTGGTTCCGTCGGAAATGTCCGCAATCCGCGTCTTGCAGTTCGGATAAAAAATGCCGCGATTGAGTGGTGACGGGGTATATTGCTGCGTCAGGTCATTGGGAATCTGGTCGGGCAGCAACGCGTAAGTTCCGCGCGTCACCTCGTTGACGACATAGGCATTGCCGCCGGCGCAGCCACTGTAATCGTTGCCCCCTTTCGACCAGGTGGGGTCGAGTCGAATCACGCTAGTCAGCTTGATGGTGTTCATGTCGGCGCGGCGCGTGGGACAGTAGAAGCCGGGAATGTCGTTGTGAGCCGGCCGAAGCAGATTGAACGTCGTGCTTCCAGGCAGTCCGTTGTCTCGCAAATTGAGGTTGTAGTTCCACTGCTTGGAGATAGTGCTGTAGTCCATCTGCGGCAGGATCTGCAGCATCCAACTGGTGCCGTGATACCCCAGCGTGGCGGAGTTCATCTGATTGGCTTCGGTCGGATCGATTTCTCGTTTCGCCGTCGAGGGAGTCGCGTTGACGAACAAGTAATTGATCGAGCCGGGCGGGAATGACCTGTGGACGTTGTGGTAGTTATGCAGAGCCAAGCCAATTTGCTTGAGATTATTCGTGCATTGCGACTTGCGAGCTGCCTCGCGTGCCTGCTGCACGGCCGGCAGCAGAATTGCGATGAGGATCGCGATGATGAAAATCACAACCAGGAGTTCGATCAGTGTGAATCCACGACGGTGTTTTCGGTGGACCATGATGTGTTTCCTTCATTAAGACTAGGAGATTAAGAACAGAAAATTGCGCCCGTGACAGCACGAGGCGACGACATGCTAATGGCCGATCTTAAAAACCGTCAATCAGGTTTTAACAATCGTGTCGATTCAGCGAAGCGGCGGACGCAACCGATGGTTCGGTCAACGACCTGCCCTTCGCCAGTCATAAGGCTGGGAAGTGTAGCTCATGCTGGCAAGAACGGGGAGGATTTCGCCATTGGCTCAGGGTTCAAATCCGTGTTCGTGAGCCAATACGGCAACGATCGTCACGACCAGTAACCCTCGCGCGGCAAGCATTGCTCGCGAGTCCGGAGCCAACTGCGATCAACGAGCGCGGAGCGTAAACTCGGGATGTCCCAGTTCGTCCGTGCGGCGAGTCAACCGGAACGACTGTCCGAAGACAGCCGATTTCATCCAGCCACCAGACTTCAACGTCGCCGAATATCCCCGGCTGGTGCGTCGAAAGATGTCAAACTCCAGCCGCTCGTCGCGAGCGTCCACCAACCAGTACTCGCGGATGCCCGCTTGCCAATACAGCTCCTTCAAAAGTTCTGTGTCTTTCCGAACAGATCGGTCACTGACGACTTCCAGCACCATGTCGGGCGAACCTTCCATTTCCACGAAGCCGGACTCCGCACCTTCGATCAATTGAACTTTTCCAGACCGAAAGCTGGAGTTGGCGACGAAAATCCCATCCGGGATTCCCGACAAATCCGCTTCGGCATTGGAGAGCAACATGCCGTCCGAGCAGTAGCTTCCCAGCCGTTTCTTTTTGGCAATGTTCCCCAAGACGCGAGTGAACTCTGTTTTGATCCGGTTGTGAGAGAAGAACTGTTCTTTGCTCATGTCGATCCAAACTTCACCCGCGAGAAAGAAGACTGGAGCGTGATCTGGCGACTCATCCGACTGCGCCCATCGACGAAATGTTTCGAGGTCACAGCCGGAGGCCGGTAGCGTGAGGATTTCGGTATCCAAGCAAACGGTGCTCATGGGCAACTCAATCAGGGAATTCAGTCGAAACGCGTGGAAGCGATCACTATTTACGGCAAAGGTTACGCCGCAGTTTTGTGCATGGGCCAATTGAAGACAGGCTCTTTGGCTTGGATCAACCGGCGTTCCCACTTATTCATCGCAACGCCATCACATTTTTCACCGACGACGTATTGCAGCGTGATGTCAGCGAGTTTTGGTTTCCAAAAATTGGATTCCATGATCGAAAAGGAGTTTCCACTCAAAAACTGATGCACCGTTGGCCGCAAGCTCTCGTTGCAGACGATATACAAAAATCGGAGACCTTCTCTCAATTCAATCAGCCCTGGAGCTGCTGGCACCTCCGATTCGTCAACTTCTGACAACGGAACTGGCGCAGAACACGACGTATCAAGATTAGCCAAGTCGAGTGTTGCCTCAGTTTGATCGTCTTTCCTTAAGAACCGAGATTTTCGAAGGTACAACGCGCCAAGCCGAACATCTTGTGGCGACAGTTGTGGAGCAACTCCGAGTGCCAGATTTTCAAACTGGTCGCTCAAGAAGGGGTCCAACAAGATGTCGTCGATCGAAGCACCGTATCGGAACCGCAGTTTCACGAGAGCAAACTCAATGGCATGAGCGAACTGCGGAAGCACGCTGGGGTGCGGATCACTGACCGTTGCCGGCAAGATGCGAATGCCATGTTTCTCGTAACGTCCTTTGTTCTTTCGGACGTTGATCAATCGTCGAGCTAGACACGCATCCGTCGCGTGGAGTCCATGCTCTCGACAACGTTGACAGAATGCGCGCAAGACTTGCTTATTCCAAAGGAGCGCCTCCGGTGCCATACCCTGCCGGACAGCCTCGAAAGCTTGGACTGCGACCTTATCTTTTGCATATGTGAAGTGAACTGTGCCGTTTGATTGGCCTTGAGATTCTCTCGCTTGCAAGGATTCGACAGTGGTTGGCAGCAGTCCGAAATTTCCGAATTGCGGTGTTTTGACCTGCCGCATCGTGCTTCCGAGCGATTGGCTCAACGCATATTGATTTAGAGTTTCCATCGCTTTTTCTTCCTCTGTGGCTATGCCCACTGTAGTCCGTGATCTCATGGAACACACTGTTGACGATGAGAGCGACCGCAGCTTGATTCGTTTCTTTGCCCATTCTTTTCGCAAATTTCAGGAGTTCATTCAGCTTCGCTCGATCTTCTAAATCGGTTCGCTGCACGTAGGATTCGATGAGTATTGGTCGATCGTGGAGGATTTTGCCGTCGTCGCATTTGTAAATTCCGGCAAACGTCTTGAAGGCTGTGGCACCTCGGTACAGATCGGCGAACATTTCCATCGCCGCGTTTGCCCACATCTCCTGGTTGGAAAGTTCATGATCTTGCCGGTCATGGCTGGTGATGATCAAGACAACCAAATCCTGCCGCGAGTCAGCATGAAGTACGCTGATAATTTCGTCCAATTCGGGAAAAAGCGAGCGATTCTTTTTAGCCATTGATCGTACCTCGACACAGTGGAACTCAGGTATCGCGATTCTAATTCGCGAACTTCCAGAACATCCACTTCCGGCTGGTCGTCCACATCGAAACATCGAGCTGGCCGGCGGGTTGTGATCAGCGAATTCGCTGGCAAACGGCTCTTCCGACTTCTGACGTCGATGCCTTGCCGCCGATGTCCGGAGTCGTCGGCCCGTTCGATGCCAACAAATCTTTGACTGCTTGATGGATGCTCGCCGCTGCGTCGAGACCGAGGTGCTCAAACATCATCGCGACGGACAAGATCGCGGCGAGCGGATTCGCGATTCCCTTGCCAGTGATGTCGGGGGCCGATCCGTGAACGGGCTCGAACATACTGGGGTGGCGGCGAGTCGGGTCGATGTTGCCGCTGGCGGCGAGGCCCATGCTGCCGACGATGATGGCCGAGAGATCGGTCAGGATGTCGCCAAACAAATTGCTGGCCACGACCACGTCGAACGATTCGGGGCGGCGGACGAATTCCATCACGGCGCGGTCGATCAGCAGCGATTCGGTGGCGATCTGCGGAAACTCGGCGGCGACGCGCGCGAAGCATTCGTCCCACAGGACCATGCCGTAGCCTTGAGCGTTGCTCTTGGTGATCGACGCGACGCACTGCTTCGGGCGAGTCGCCGCTTTCTCGAACGCCGCGCGGATGATGCGTTCGCAGCCTTTGCGAGTGAACACGCTCGTTTGAATCGCCGACTCTTCGGGCATCCCGCGATACAGGAAGCCGCCGATGTTGGCGTATTC
>JAYVSP010000523.1:0-10377 GCA_043775215.1 Planctomyces sp.
GGCGTGCCGAACGTCGGATCATTCAGCGTGGCCAAGTAGCCTGGCTTCGTCATGTTCGCCGGCATGAAGCCGGGACTCTCCGTGCCGAACACCGAAACGCTCATGACTTCGAGCGCGGCATCGAAGTCGGGAGTTACGTCCATCGTCGGTTGACCCGGTTCGCCCGGCCGCAGCACGAAGTCCTGGCCGATGCCGCCGTTGACTGTGTCGGTCGAGTAATCGTCATAGACCGTCGCATTGTCCGTGATCTGAGCCAACGACTTGAGGAAGTACGGATACGCCGTGTTTTGGAGGGCAGCGACTCGGTCCAGGAACGCGGCCGTGCCATTCCAGTTGGCTAGCACGTCCCTCAGCGCCGTGAAATCGAGGTCGTATTTGTACGAGCCGCCGAGCACGATGTCGTCATCGTCGCCGCCGTCTACCGAGTCATGGTCTTGACCACCGATGACGAGGTCGCGGCCAGTGCCGCCGAGCACCGTGTCGTTGCCTTGCTGGCCGAGCACGATGTCGGCGTCCGCGCCGCCATCCAGCGAATCATCTCCCAGGCGGCCTTGCAGCGTGTCGTTGCCCGCATCGCCCGACGCTGTGTCATTGCCATCCGCGCCGTACAGGTTGTCGTTGCCCAGACCACCCGCCAGCGAATCGTCGCCGTTGCCGCCGTTGAGCGTGTCGCTGCCGTCGCCACCTTGCAGGTTGTCGTTGCCCTCTTCGCCGCTGACGAGGTCGTTGCCCACGCCGCCGTCGAGCAGATCGTTGAACGGCGTCCCTTCCAGCGTGTCATTGCCTCCGCCGCCGCGCAGCGTCACGGGACCGGGAAAGTTGGAAACCGTCAACGAGTTCGCCGAGGCCCCGCCGGTCAAGTCCGCCTCTTCCAACGTGAAGAGCGCGTCGGTCTGGAAACCAATGAGCGACGCATTGGACAGTCCGAAATTCGTATCGCCCGACTCGACCAAGCGGTCGATGCCGTCATTGCCAATGATCGTGTCGATCCCCAAGTTGCCCGTAAGCTGATCGTTGCCAAGGCCGCCATCCAGCCGATCGTTCGCCGAACCGCCAATCAGCGTGTCGTTGCCTTCGCTGCCATTGAGCGTGACGCGCATCGACGTGGCGCGAGCATCCATCAGGTTTGCGCCGGCTCCACCGTTCAGTCGCGCGCGATCAATGCCGGAAAGAACGTCGGTTCCCACGCCAATGAGTTGCGTGTTGGTCACGGTGAAGTTGGCGTCAGCGCTCTCGACCACCAGATCAACCGCCGTGCTACCCAGGAACGTGTCATCGCCCAATCCGCCGGTCAGCGTCGTCGGCAACAGCGAGGCGGACACATCGAACTTGTTCGCGCTCGCGCCGCCGACGAGTTGCACACCTTCGACATTCAGAATCGAGTCGGTTCCCAATCCGATGAGTTGCGTCGCAGTCATCGTGAAGCTGACGTCACTGGATTCCGAAAGGAGGTCGGCCGTTCCGTCGCCGCCATCCAGTGTGTCGTTGCCCAGCCCGCCGCGGAGCGTGTCGTAGCTAGAGCCGCCACCTTGCACGTTGTCGTTCCCCGCGCCGCCGTCCAGCGAATCGTTGCCGCTGCCCCCTTGCAGCCAATCGTCTCCCGTGCTGCCGAGCAACGTGTCATCGCCGCCCGTGCCGAGCAGCGTGTCGTAGCCATCGCCGCCATTGATCGAATCGTTCCCCAAGCCGCCGATGATCGAGTCATTGCCGCCGCCGCCGTTCAACGTCAGGGGCAGCGTGCTGAGCGAAGCGTCGATCGTGTTATTCGACAACCCGCCGGTGATCTGCACTCGCTCAAGATTCGCGAGCGTGTCGGTCCCTTGGCCCGTGAGCGACGTATCGGTCAGCACAAAACTGGCGTCGGCGGAAACCGCCAGCAGATCATTGCCCAGACCGCCATCGAAAAAGTCATTGCCGAGCGATCCCGCAAACGCATCATCGCCAAGTCCGCCGCTGACCGAATCATCCCCCGCGCCGCCATCGAATGTGTCGTTGCCAGATCCACCGACGAGCGTGTCGTTGCCGTCACCGCCGGACATATTCACGGGGCGATCGGTCGTGTTCGTCAGGCTGTCGTCGCGAGCGCCGGCATTGAATGTGATCTTGCTGATGGCGGTCGTCGCGAACGTCGATTCCGCCGCCTTGCTGCCGGTGACCACCCGAATCTTCACGCTCGTGGCCGTCGTCGCGCTGACCGTCGCAATGTCACTGTAGCTCGTCCCGGTGATGACGACTTCGCTCGTTGCGGCATTGAGAGTGATCGTCGCCGCGGTTGAGCTATTTCCGCCGGCCAGCAACGCACGCGATTCGAGGAGTTCCGCGGAAACTGGGGGCGAAGGCTGTAGGACGCGGCGTCGCGCTCGCCGAGATGTTTTCAAGCCCGCGAGCCAGGATGAGAATTGCATCGTGAAACCTCTGGCCCGCGATTCCACTTTTACGACTCAATACTGTGTCGCCCTTCTGAACAATCAAGTTCAATTTGAGGGCTGAGTCATTTGGCCGATGAGCCACGCCGGGCGAAGCGCAGTTTCTGCCGATGTCAGACACGCCTATCGGTGAGTCCGACCGCAAATTCTTAAAATCGGAAAGAAGTCCTCTTGCTTTGCCTATTCGACGCCGACTATCTATACTACCTAATCTATCTATGAGACTTCGCCGCAAACATACCGCGAGGCGCAGTTCGAGACTCTCAGCTTTTCACGTCGGGCCAGTCCTTCCCATTTCGTCCAGCCGACGCTCTCGGCATTAGGAGACCATTTCATGTTGATTTCAAATGGCTGGAAGAAGTTGTTTCAAGTTGGCTCGAAGGGGCGTCGTCGGACAGGTCGCGTGGTCGCCAGCACCGCGCAGATCGAACGCTTTGAAACGCGGTGCTATCTGAGCATTTCGTCGGTCTTCAACGCGACGACTGGCGCGCTGAGCATCTCCAGCAACGGCCAAGATGCGATCACGCTCGGAGCGGGTGCCGACGGGAACGTCACGTTAAATGGGGCGGCCTTGAGTGCGACGACCGACGGAGTGGCCGGATCGGTCACGGCCAGCGCGGTCAAGACGCTGACCGTGACGGGCAGTTCCGCGAATAACGTGATCGATCTCAGCGGCGTGTCGGCTTCGGCGTTCACCCAGTTGACGTCGGTCAGCATCAACGGCGGCGCGGGGAACGACAACATCACCGGCAGTCCATTGGCCGACAGCCTGGTCGGCGGCGCGGGAAAAGACACGCTCAACGGCGGCGCGGGGAACGATTCGCTGTCGGGCGGAGTCGGCAACGATGTGCTCAACGGCGGCGACGACAACGACAATCTCGATGGCGGCAATGGAACCGACTCGCTCGATGGTGGTGCCGGCAACGATGTCGAGACGGGCGGCAACGGCAAGGACACGCTCGGCGGCGGTGCCGGCAATGATTCGCTCAACGGCGGAGCGGCGAACGACATCCTCACCGGCGGAGACGGACAAGACACGCTCGACGGCGGCGGCTCCAACGACAATCTCGACGGTGGCGGCGACAACGACACGGAACTCGGTGGCTCAGGGAACGACACGCTGCAAGGTGGCGACGGCGATGATTCGCTCAACGGCGGCACCGAGAACGACAACATCAACGGCGGCTCTGGAGCCGACAACATCGACGGCGGTCTCGGCAACGACACCGAAGATGGCGGCGTGGGGAATGACACCGAACTCGGCGGAGCGGGGAACGACAATGTGCTCGGCGGCGATGGCGACGATTCGCTCGACGGCGGCGACGGCAACGACAAGGTCCAAGGCGGCACCGGAGCCGACAACCTCAACGGAGGCTTGGGCAACGACAACCTTGATGGCGGCGCGGGCGACGACTCGCTCGATGGCAGCACGGGAGCCGACAACGAAACGGGCGGCCTCGGCAACGATTCGATCGTCGGCGGCATCGGCAACGACAAGATCACCGCCGGAGATGGCAACGACACGATCGACGCCGGCGACGGCAATGACAACGTCGATGGCGGCAGCGGCAACGATGTCGAGGACGGCGGCGACGGCGACGACACCCTCTCCGGCGGCGACGGCAACGACACTGAAGACGGCGACGGCGGCGATGATTCGATCACCGGCGGGTCAGGCCAAGATGACCTTGATGGCGGCGACGGAAACGACGTCGAGCAAGGCGGTGCCGACGACGATCAAATCGCGGGCGGCCTCGGCAATGACACGATCCAAGGTGACGATGGGAACGACGATCTCGTCGGCGACGACGGCGATGACTCTCTCGACGGCGGTGCCGGCGACGATGACATTCAAGGCGGAACCGGCAATGACTCCGAACAGGGAGACGACGGCGACGACTCGATCTACGGCGGCGAAGGCGACGACCAAATCGACGGCGGTTCCGGAACCGACAACGTCACCGGCGGCGACGGCCAAGACGACATCAGCTTCGACGGCCACGACAACGTCAACGCCGATGGCGACAACGACTAGAACAACCAGGACTAGCCGATCAGTAGCAATCGAGCAAAGTCATTGACTTGGATTAGGTTTTCAGCTTGCTCGGACTGTCGCCGAACCGTCGCGATCGTTCCAGCAGGCTGAGAACCGGCCCCACGACATCGTTACGGTTCGCCGGCTTGAATTGCTCCCGGCAAGTTACGACTTGAACCGTTGCGTTGCTGTTCAAGCTGTTGCGACAGGATGCCGCGTTGGCCGGAACCGCGTGTGGTTTGCAACGCCGTGCCGACTTCGGTCGGGTTCAAGCCGCCGATGAGTTGCAGCCCTTCAATTTCGATCACGATTTTGTGGAGTTCGGTTACGGCGTCAATCTCGGTCAGCTTGGCTTCAAAGTAGGTGCGCCGCGCATCGACCACGCGCAGGAAATCCATCCGGCCCAGCCGATAGGCTTCGGTGGTCAGCGTCAAGTTTTCTTCGGCGCGCGGTAGCACGTCGCTCTTCAATCGAGCCGCTTCGCCACGTAGCGAATGGAACTGGCGGAACGAACCGGCCAGTTGATCGGCCAAGGCCAGGCGGAGCCGTTCGTATTCCTTGTGCTGCTGCACGAGAAACGCTTCGGCACTGACGATGTTCCCTTGATTGCGATTGAAGATCGGCACCGGCAGCGCGACGAATGTGCTCAGTGAGTTGAAATTCTGAGCGCGGTCGTGTTCGGCGACGACTTGCAGGCTGATATTCGGCACGGCCTGCGCGTGAGCCAAATCGACTTCCGTGTGAGCCGCTTGCAGTTCGGCCGCCTGCGATTTCAGGAGCGGGCTGCATTCCAGCAACCGGCTCCAAATCTCCAGCCGGCAGTTCATGCCAGCCCACGACAATCGCCAACTGCCGGCGAGCCGCCTGCCATCGAAACGTCGCGTCCGCAACCGCTCCGTCCGCCAAGCTGCGTTGCATCTCGGCTTGCAACACATCCGGCCGCCCGCCTTTAGCCTTAAAGTACCTGTCGAATCGCTGACAACGATATTGATGCTGAGTATCGGGAAATTTCCAGAGGACGGCAAGTCGCGATCTCGTCTCGACATTCCTCGCGATAAACTTTCCGGCCTGCGAATGAAACACACGCATCAAACACAAGGAGCTGAGAATGCTAATGAGCCGAACGATCCGTCCTGCGTTTTACTTCGTGTTGATGATCCTCATGAGCGTGACCGTCCCGCAATTGGACAGTTCCGTTTTCGCGGCTGGCGCGGAATGGACGCGATCCGTTTGCAGCGGTTCCTGGTCAGAGTCGACGACCTGGGAGGGAAATCAAGTCCCGATCGCCGGTGCTCGCGTGCATGTGCGGCCGGGACATGTCGTCGTCTATGACGTGAAGTCGGAGACGCCGATCCGAGCGGTCTACGTCGCCGGAACGCTGACGTTTGCAGCGGACAAGGACACTCGACTGGATGTCGGCGTGCTGAAGATCGAAGCCGGTGACGAGCCGACCGAAGAGGGATTTGATTGCGACGCTCACATCGAAGAGTTGCCGGCCGGCGCGGTGCGACCGGCGTTGCTGGTCGGCACTCCGGAGAAGCCGATTGACGCAAAGCACACGGCGCTGATTCGGCTCGTGCCGTTTGAGGGGCAAGACAAGCAGTCCTGTCCGGCGATCGTCTGCTGCGGCGGTCGGATGGACTTTCATGGAGCGCCGCTCAGTCGAACGTGGGTGAAACTTGGCGCGACCTCGAAGAAGGAAGACGCCGCAGTCACGCTGTCTGAATTGGTGACAGGCTGGCGAATCGGAGATCGAGTCATCACCACGGCTACGCATCTTGGACGTGACAACGGTGGCGGGACTGATTTGCTCGAAACGGAAGAGCGAACAATTACGGCGATCGACGGCGCGAAGTTCACGCTGGATGAACCGCTGAAACGTGAGCATCTCGGCGAGGGCGACTTCCGTGGCGAGGTCGCGAACCTCAGCCGTAACGTGATCGTCGAGTCGTCGAATCCCGATGGCATTCGCGGGCACACGATGTATCACAAAGGTTCGGCCGGCTCGATCAGCTATGCTGAGTTCCGGCATCTGGGGAAGAAAGATGTGCTCGGCCGGTACGCGTTGCATTTTCATCTGGTCGGCAACACGATGCGCGGCAGCTCGGTGATCGGAGCCTCGATCCACGACAGTCACAATCGCTGGCTGACGATTCATGGCACGAATTATCTCGTCGTGCGCGACTGCGTTGGCTATCGCAGCATCGGCCACGGGTACTTTCTGGAAGACGGAACCGAGGTGCAGAACATTCTCGACCGCAACCTCGCCGTGCAGGCAATGGACGGCAAAAAGCTGCCGAAGCAAGTGTTGCCGTTCGACCAAAACGACGGAGCTGGCTTCTGGTGGGCCAACAGCCTCAACACGTTCACGCGGAATGTCTCGTGCGAAAACAACCACTACGGTTACTTCTTCGAGGCGACCGAAACGAGCGCCCTCAAGCTGACTTTGCCCGTGCAAGACGCGAGCGGGGCAACGAAACCGACCGACATTCGCACATTGCCGTTCGTGCGATTCGAGGACAACGAGGCGCACTGCGACGGCCTGTACGGCATCAATCTCGGTCAGGGAGTCAACCGCGTCGGCCCGGACGCGAAGCACCCGTTCGTGTTGCGAAACACCAAGATCTGGGAGATTCATTACGCCTTCCGCGTGCAATCTCCGTGCGTGCTGGTCGAGGGAATGAAAATCTACAACTCGATCTACGGCGTCTATCACCCGAACTTCGACCGGCATGTTTATCGCAACCTCTCGATCACGCAGTCCCCGAAGCACGGTGATGCCGAGCCATTCAATCGCGGTCACGACGACGACAGCATCCAGTATGGTTCGTTGACAGTCGACGGTCTGACGTTCTCCGGCCACCACAACAGCGGAATGCCGCTGATCCAACTCACGGACCACAACCCAACCGGATCGGCAGAGACGCATCTCCGCAACGTCCAAGTCATCAACCGCAAAGACGACAATCGCCGAGCACTGGTCAACCTCGGCGGCGGCCCGCGTCCGCAACCGAAGACACCAACCAGCGTGCCGGTGATCCTGCACGACTTCTACGGCTCCGGACGCCACGCCCGCGTGGTCAGCGCGAAGTCGAACGAAGTCCGAGGCAACGAATCAACGCCGTATAAATCCGAGTCACCGCTGACCGGCGATGAATCGCGTGTCCTCAAAGTCCGCGACATCCCATTCCCGCAACTGCTCGACCCGGTTGATGATCAACCGCCATCAACGGTCATCACGTCAGTCACTCCCGTGCGAGAAGGCTGGCTGATCCGCGGTTCAGCTTCCGACAACGGCGAGATCAAACAAGTGACTGTCAACGGCGTGGCGGCTCACGCAGTGCGGGGCAACTTCGCTGAATGGGAGGTCCGGTTGCCGTCGAGCCAATCGTTGAAGGCCGCCACGTCGGCGACTGATATCGCCGGGAACAGCGAACGGCTCACACACGAAATCGAAATCCCTTAGCCTGCTTGATCCGAGGATGTCGTACACCGCATGTCACGTTTTGCGATTTATCCGTGCCCCGGACTTGCCATCCGTGCGACTCATTTCCGTTCGACAGAGCACGGATGGCAAAGCCGGGGCGCGGATGATGAGAGCGAGAGTCACTGGTCTGAAGTGAAACCTCACTAAATTGAGAAAGGTTTTCATCATGCCGTCGCCGTTTCCAGGAATGGACCCGTTCATCGAGAGTCAGCGTTGGTCAGATTTTCACGCGGCATTCATCACGTTTCTTCGGGCGTGCCTGTTTCCTAAAGTGCTTCCAAGCTATTTCGTGGACATCGAAGAGTCGGTCTATTTGCTGCAAGACGAAGAGCCGGAGCGGCTCATGGTTCCAGACATTTCGGTCGGCGAGACCGGCGAATGGACTGGCGGTTCGGATGGCGACGTGGCGGTGCTGGCGGTGCCGGTCACGTTGACGTTGCCGCAACCGCGAGTGATTCGGAACAAATCACTTGCGGTTCGCTCGCTGAAGAACCGTGAGATCGTGACGGTGATCGAAGTGCTGTCACCCTGGAACAAAACGGGCGATGGACGAGTGCAGTATTTGGAGAAGCGCGACGCGCTGCTGAGTTCAACGGCTCATCTGGTCGAGTTGGACCTGCTGCGTGGCGGAAAGCGGCTTCCGACGAAAGAGAAGCAACCACCGGGAGACTATTACGCGTTCGTCAGTCGTCGGCGAAAACGCCCCAAGACGGAGGTTTACGCTTGGTCTTGCCGGCATTCGTTGCCGACCATCCCCATCCCGTTGGCCCGGGGGGATGCCGATGTCACGCTCGAACTACAAGCGGCATTCGACGAAACCTATGATCGCGCGGGATACAAATATTCGATGAACTATCAAGCCGAGGTTTCCCCGCCGTTGCGTGACGAGGATCAGGCGTGGATCAAGAGCTTGTTAAAGACGCAGGAGAAGAGCGATGCGTGATGAGTTTTGTCGGTATGAAGTGTCACCTCGTCGTGGGTTCTTGCAACGCACGTCTGCAAGCCTCGGACTTGCGGCGCTCGCGACGCTGCTGCCCGACGCTTCAACCGTTCGTTCTGCCGAAGGTGAAAAGACTCACGCCGCTTTGGCGGCGTTTCCGAACTTTGTTCCGAAGGCGAAGCGGATCATTTACCTCTTTCAATCCGGCGCTCCTTCGCAAATGGACCTGTTTGATCCAAAGCCAGAGTTGGAGAAGCGGCGCGGAGACGACTTGCCAGCTTCGATTCGGCAAGGGCAGCGGCTGACGACAATGACATCGGGCCAAGCGAAATTTCCGGTCGCGCCGTCGATCTTTAAGTTCGCTCAGCACGGGCACTGCGGGATGTGGATGAGCGATTTGCTGCCGAACATGGCCAGGATCGCGGATGAGTTCTGCATGATCCGCTCGATTCACACCGAGGCGATCAATCATGATCCGGCAATTACGTTTTGCCAAACCGGTTCGCAACTGGCGGGACGGCCGAGCATCGGGTCGTGGCTGAGTTATGGACTCGGCAGCGAGAACCAAGATCTGCCGGCGTATGTCGTGCTGACGAGTTTCGGCAGCGGGCGGCCGGATGACCAACCGCTTTACGACCGGCTATGGGGCGCGGGGTTCTTACCGTCGAAGCATCAAGGAGTGAAATTTCGCAATCGCGGCGACGCTGTGCTGTACCTGTCGAATCCGCCGGGAGTCGATGCCACCGCCCGGCGCGGGACGCTCGACCGATTGGCCAAGCTCAATCAAAAACATTTCGAGCAAGTCGGCGATCCGGAAATTCAAACTCGAATTGCCCAGTACGAGATGGCCTTTCGGATGCAGACCAGCGTCCCGGAATTGCTTGACCTGTCGCAAGAGCCGCAACATGTCCTCGACAGCTACGGACCGGACGTCAAACGTCCCGGCAGCTACGCAGCGAATTGTTTGCTCGCGCGGCGGCTGGCCGAGCGAGACGTGCGATTCGTGCAACTCTTCCACATGGGCTGGGATCATCACGGCGGCTTGCCGGCGGCGATTCGCGGGCAGTGCAAAGACACCGATCAAGCGACCGCCGCACTGATCAAAGATCTCAAGCAGCGCGGGTTGCTCGACGATACATTGATCGTCTGGGGCGGCGAATTCGGCCGCACGATTTATTCTCAGGGTGGCATCACGGCCGACAACTACGGCCGCGACCACCACCCGCGCTGCTTCACGGTGCTGCTCGCCGGAGCTGGCGTGAAGACCGGCACCACATTCGGGGAGACCGACGACTACTGCTACAACATCACGCGCGACCCGGTCCACGTCCACGACCTCAATGCCACGATCTTGCATCTCTTGGGCATCGATCACATGCGACTGACGCATCGCTATCAAGGCCGCGATTTTCGGCTGACCGATATTCACGGCGCGGTCGTGAAGGACGTGCTGGCCTAAGGGGTCGGGAGTCTTTTTCAGGTCGGCGTC
>JAYVSP010000524.1:0-2708 GCA_043775215.1 Planctomyces sp.
CGGGTTAGTGTGGGCCAGGCAAATTTGCCGCACCCCAAAAGTCCTGAGTTGATCGGAGTTGGTGAATCGCCCACTCGCTTGCAAGCTGGAAGCTTGCACTACGACGCGCGGCGCTTTAATAGTCTGGAGATTCAATTTTTCTTCGGGAGTGCCTGTCATGCGGTTTGGTCAATGCCTTGCAGTGGCTGGTTCGTTGTTGGTGCTTGGCCTTTCGGCGGCGCTGGTGTGGAACGATGGGTCACGGGCCGCGGCTCAAACCACTGGCAAGAGCAAACTCAAGAGCGGCACCAGCAAGGCCAAATCGGCGGCCGAAGCCAAAGAGTTGGATGCCCGTGCGGTGAAGAACCTCGAAAACTTCCTGAGCGAAGCCGTTAAGCTGGCTGACGAATTCGAGAAAGCCGGCAAGTACGACGAGGCTTCGGACCAGCTCAAAGCGGTTTCGCGGCTGAAGCCCGATTTTCCGCTCTTGAAAGAGCGAATCGAGAATCTCACCGAGTCGATGTTTGAGAACAACGATTTCGAACTGGAACACGATGTGAAGGAAAGCTGGAAAGCTCACGTGCTGGTTTTCAAGGGGAAGCCCGTGCGTGTGGAATCCAGTGGGGAATACACGGTCTCGTTCACTCAAAAGTCGGATGCGAGCGGTCTGTCGACCAAAGACCCGCGAACCGACATGGCCGTCGGCGTTCGCTGCGGAGCCTTGATGGGGCTGGTGGTGCCTCTGCCGGACCCGGGAAAAGCACCGGGTAAGAACGACAAGATTGGTGACCCGTTTGAAATTGGAACTAGCAAGGAATTCACGCCGAAAGAAGACGGCGTGCTGCTGTTGAACGTCAACTTGCCACCCGGCCATAAAAGCATCGGCAAGCTGCGAGTTCGTGTTTCCGGTCACATCAACAAGGCGTTGCCGCCGGGGCTGCGACGATGAGCAACGCTACCGCGAACCCGCTACGAGTCGGCTTGATTGGCCTGAATCGTGACGGCTGGCATTTGATGGAACGCTGTCTGGTGGGCGGACCGTTTTGCATAGCAGCGGCCTTTGACGTTGTCTCGCCGCGCGTGTCGCAAGCATCCTGTTTGAGCGTGCCGTTCGTTTCGAGCTTGGACGCACTGATCCACTCACCCGAAATCGACTTGCTGTGGATCGCGATGCCATTTGCGATTCAGCTCAATTGGGCTGAGCCTCTTTTGCAGCAAGACAAACCGCTGATCGTGGAAGCACCCCTGAGCCAGTCGACCGCTGATGCCGACCGCGCGTTTGCGGCGCTTCGCACACGCGGCCAACGGCTGTTGATGCACTCTCCGCGCCATGCCGATGAAGACGTTCGCCGCGCACTGTCTGTCGTCGACACCGGAGAACTTGGAACGCTGCAAGCGGTGAAGTGGATTTCATGGGGTTATGGACTTCCGCCAACGGGCGTTCCGAGTTGCGATACAGACGCATCGGACCCGCCATGCACGGCGATTCTGCGACAGATGACACATGCGCTCGAGCAACTCGTGCAACTGCTGCCACAACCGCCGCGGCGCGTGTTTGCCACCGGTGGACTTGCGGCGTCAATCGAATTCGACAATGGGACGCGCGCCGAGATCGACATCAGGCTCGACAGTCCGGTCCCGCTGTATACCGGCTGGGTGCTCAGCGGTGAGCACGGCGGGTATGCCAACGGACGACAATTCACGCTCACCGCCGACGGAGAAGTGTTCGATTCACCGACTCCGACGCCAGAACCAGCAGAAGACGAACTCGTGCGTCTGGCGCGATTGCTACGAACTCCCGACTTCGATGAGCGCGAGGCGGCTCGCACACGAACGGTCGTGCAACTGCTGGAAGCGGCGCTGACGTCACGCTCCGAGCGGCGGGTGGTTGAGCTCCGATGACGCCACAATCGCCAAGGCATCTCAGAACCGACTCTATATCTGGTGCGATGGCAACGAAGTCTTGTCCCCATCCGTGTGGCCTTCCTATCCGTGTGGGACATCGCGTTCGAGAATACTTTCGGAACGCGATCCCACACGGATAGGAACGCCACACGGATGGAACCAAACCACGTTCTCATCGAAAAATCCAATGAGGCGTTGCCTCTGAGCGAAGGCGCACCGATCAGACTGGGCGGATCGCACTAAAACACCTGACGGTAAAATTGGGTAGACAGATTGTTCACCTACTTTTCCGACGCAAGCACGGCTGTTGCTCCGTGCTGTCGTCCCTTAGAATGCGAGATCCGAATGCAGGAGTTGGCCGTGGAAAACATCGTCCCGTTGGAATTGATGGCCTGCGGCGAGGTCGGCCACGTCGTTCAAGTGGACGGTCCTCCGGATGTCGTGCATCGGTTGGCCGAGATGGGACTGCGCGAACGAGCGTTCGTGCGAATGGTTCAGCCCGGCCGACCATGCATCGTGGCGGTCGAAGACCACCGCCTCAGCCTGCGAGCGGACGAAGACGTCGAAATCCTGGTGGCACTGCAAGGAATCTAATACACAGAACCGCCAAAACGCATTCCCCCACCGACCCCGCGTCGGTGGTGAAATGCCTTATGGCTACGGCGACTCCTCATCACTCAGAAAACACAGCAGAAAACACAGTGCCAGAAAACACAGTGCCAGAAAACTTGGCCCGGCGGAGCCGCAACCGATGACGATGATTCGCAAGCCGAGAGATTCGATTTTCTGCTTTTCATCATTCTGCCCTCTCATCATTCTGCTCG
>JAYVSP010000525.1:0-4653 GCA_043775215.1 Planctomyces sp.
ATGTTGAAAACCGCGATATTTCACGGGCAGGTTACAAACCTGCCCCACGAGTTCGCTTGTTTGAGGTCTAGTGCTCACGGCTTGGCCATTGATGTCGGCAACAGCCGGATCAAGTTCGGTCTTTTCACACTGTCGAACTCGTCTCCGCACGACGGGTTGCCGGAGTGCGTGCAGCGGACGGTGGTCTTGGCGACTGAGTCAATTCCCTGGGAGATTCTGCAATCGTGGCAGGCCACGTCGAGTGATTGGCGCCGGGCGGTGATTGCCGGATCGGACCCGAACGGCGTAGAGCGAATCATTTCCGAGTGGCCGGAATCGCTGGGGTCTTCGCCGCGCCTCATCACCAACACCGCCGACTTTCCACTGACGATCCAAGTGGATGAGCCGCGCCGTGTCGGCATTGACCGGTTGTTGAATGCCATTGCGGTGAATCAACTCCGCGCGGCGGAACGGCCGGTGGTGGTTGTTGATTCAGGAACGGCGACAACGGTCGATGTGGTCTCGGCGGACGGAGAGTTCGTCGGAGGTGCGATCTTGCCGGGGCTGGCGTTATCGGCGAAGGGGTTACACGAGTATACGGCGTTGTTGCCGCTGGTGTCGGTCGCGGAACTCGGTCAAGCGACGCCTGAACCGCTCGGCCGCAACACGCGCGCCGCGATTCGTAGCGGACTTTTCTGGGGACAACTTGGTGCGGTCAAAGAACTGATCGAACGGCAAGCCGGCGCCGAGGCGGATGTTGTCGTCACCGGCGGAGGCGGTGCGCTGTTGGCCTCGCACTTGCCGCGAGCACGCTTCGAACCGCATCTCTCACTGCAAGGATTGGTGCTGGCCGCCGAGCTGTACCCAGATATTCCCCCGCCGATCCCGTGTCGGTGATGAAATGCTTTATCGCTACGGAATTCTACGATGATGCGCCCGCCAAAAGTTTAAGTCGCGTGAGCTTCAGCCCACGTTTCTCAGGAAATAATGCTTCCGCGTGGGCTAAAGCCCACACTACCTGCGACTGTCAACCATGTCCCCGAACACTCTCAACCATGTCTCCGGCCCTTACAGCGGGGTCGGTGGGGGAATTCGTGGGGAATGGACGGCGGCTGTCTGGACGCCGCCAGGTCGCGGCGCGATCGCTACGGTTCGAGTTGTCAGTGGATCCAATGGGCTGGCGAGTTTCGGCGGCGGACTGTTTCGCGCAGCGAGCGGCCGGGCGTTGTGCGATCTGCCGGCCAATCAAATCTGCTTTGGACAATGGAGCAGCGGGACGATTGAAGAGGTCGTCGTCTGCCGCGACAGCGAGAACTCGTTTGAGGTGCATTGTCATGGCGGGCACGCGGCGGTGCAGCGGATTCTGTCCGACTTGCAGCACGCCGGTTGCACGATCGTCGATTGGCCGACGCAGTGGCAGGCAACAGCGAGTCTGCTGGATCGAGAATACGCCGAGGCGTTGTCGCGTGCGACGACGACGCGCACTGCGGCGTGGATCGTTGCTCAGGACGATCGTCTGCAACGGACATTCGACTGGCTGCAAGAACAATTTGCGGCCAAGAATTGGAGCGCCGTGATCGCAAAGGCGGACGAGATCTTAAAGTGGGCGGAGTTCGGCCGGCATCTGACGCGACCCTGGTCTGTGGTGGTGGCCGGGCGTCCGAACGTGGGGAAATCGAGCTTGATCAACGCGCTGGTTGGTTACGAACGCTCGATCGTGTTCGATCAACCGGGAACGACGCGCGACGTCGTCACGGCGGAAACAGTGCTCGATGGTTGGCCGATTCAGCTCAGCGACACGGCCGGGCAACGTTGCACTCAGGATGAACTGGAGTCATCTGGGATCGCTCGAGCCAGAGCGGCCCTCGCAGCAGCGGACTGCCGAATTCTGGTGATCGACACCAGTGAACCGCCACATGCCGACGATCTGCGGTTGCTCGCCGAAAAAACGGAGGCGTTGCTTGTCGCTCACAAATCCGACCTCCCCGACCAATGGGGAGTCGCAGTTCCCGAGCAGGCGATTCACGTTTCATCGCTGAGGCGAACGGGACTGGAGACTTTGTCGACTGCGATTGTGCGAAGGTTGGTTCCGGAGCTTCCTAGCGAAGCGGCCGTTGTGCCGCTCACGGAACGGCAGATTGGAGTACTCATGGATCTGCGCTCGGCGGCAAACTTTAATGTGCGGTGATAGCACTCACGTTGAGCGGAATGGCGCTAGTGCCTCGTCAGGTCTTGATTCAGGGGTTGTGAGCGGCAAGGCGCTAGCCGCCGGTCGTGCAGTATTACCGGCGGCTAGCGCCTTGCCGCTCACTCGCACGAACCCACGTTTGTAGAACTGACGACGCGCTAGCCACCGGTGTTTTCCCCGCAAAAAAAACCGGCGGCTAGCGCCGTGCCGCTCACGACAGTACATCGGCGATCACGTGGCCGTGAACGTCGGTGATGCGGCGGTCGATGCCGTTGTTACGAACGGCCAGCTTGGTGTGATCGATGCCCATGAGGTGCAGCATTGTGGCGTGCAGGTCGTAACTCCACGTCTCGTCTTTCGCGGCCTTGAACGAGAAGTCGTCACTTTCGCCGTGCGTGGCTCCCGCCTTGATGCCGGCTCCGGCCAGCCAAGTGACGAAGGTGCCGCCGTTGTGGTCGCGGCCGGTCGCCGACTGCGTGAAGGGCATGCGTCCGAACTCGCTGGTCCACACGACCAGTGTGTCTTCGAACAACCCGCGCTGCTTGAGGTCGCGGATCAACGCGGCGATCGGTTGATCGACCATACTGGCGATGAACGGCAACTCCTTCGGGATGTTGCCGTGGTTGTCCCAGTTGTTCGAGGGGCCGCCCATGCCGCTCCAAACTTGGATGAATCGGACACCGCGCTCGATCATTCGCCGCGCGGTGAGGCAACTCTTGGCGAAGTCAGCCGTCGGTGGCTCGGCCGTACCGTACGCTTTGTGAGTTTCGGCCGTTTCCTTCGTCAGATCCAAAGCCTCGGGCGCGGAGAGCTGCATCTTGGCCGCCAGTTCGTAGCTGGCGATACGTGCCTCCAACCGGGAGTCTCCCGGCCGTTGCCGCTGATGTTCGCGATTGAGTTCTTCGAGCACCTTCAAACCGGCAGCTTCGCTCGCGTGCGAGATGAAGGCCGCGGACTTTGGCGGAAACAGATCGTTGATCGGCGTCGGCGCGTTGGCCTTGATGATCGTCCCTTGATGCTCCATCGGCAGGAATGCCGACGTGAAGTTGCCCATCCCGTTGTACGGCAGGCCGCGTGCATCCGGCAGCACGACAAACGTGGGCAGATTGTCGGTCAGCCGGCCGAGCCCATAAGAAACCCACGCTCCCAAACTCGGAAAGCCCGGCTGCGTGAACCCGGTGTTCTGCATGTAACTGGCCGGGCCATGTACGTTGGTCTTGGTCGTCATGGCCATCAAAAACGCGAGGTCATCCACGATCGTCGCCATGTGCGGCAGCACGCTCGTCACCCATCGCCCTGAGTCGCCGTGCTGCTTCCATTCGAATGGCGACTTCATCAATGGCCCCGGCACTCCGGTCGCGGTCGCCTTCAGCCCGAACTCGACTCGCTGGTCATGCCGTTTGATAAGTTCTGGCTTGTAGTCGAACGTATCCATCTGGCTCGCGCCACCATTCATGAAGAGCTGAATGACGCGCTTCACCTTTGCGCGATGATGCAACCCGCCGTTGAGTTCGGGCTTCGGCATCGGTCGAGCATTTGAGGCGGCTTCCGCTGCGGAGGCGTCGCTGGCGAGAAGGCTCGCCAGCGCCAGCGAACCGAATCCTCCGCCGGTCTGCGCGAGGAATTGACGACGCGACACATCTTGGATTGCTGTGTTCAAGATCACCCTCGCTATGGCAATGACGCCTCACTTGAATCCGCGTCGTGGCAAACATCCCTTGTGTCGGCAATTGGACAGACCAACTCATGCTCTCAAGCCGACATCGACGAGCGGCAGTATAATCTCCGCGTGGTCGCGCGAGCATCGCCGCCCGCTGCTCTGGTAAGTTTTAACGATCAGCGAAAGTCTGCCGATTTTTCCTGTCGTGCCGGTCGTGCTGCTGCCGATCAACAGAAAGCGTGGTATTTGTCACACGCTCACAGGAGAACTCAAGGATGCGAAGAATCCTCACCACCAGCTTGGTTCTGATGGCCGTCGTCGTGGCGACGCAGTTTGGCGGTCAGACAACGGCCGAAGCTGCCGGTCGCGGACAGCCGACCGACTGGAACCGGTTCAATTACTACCCCTACGTGTACTACCCGCACAATTTCCAGCGTCCGCAGGGGAGCAACGACAGTTTGTACTACCGGTACAATCCTCAGCAACGAATCCCGGTCTACAACAAGAACTGGTACAACTTTTATCCGACCGAACAAGAGTGGTACAAAGGTCATCACTTCATTTTGGATGTGTTCTAACAGAGTGCGTCCGCGAAGCGTCGAACAGGGATGTTCTTCGCAGGCAGGAAGCCTCGCTTCAGAACTAACATCTGTGCCGAAGGGAAAGCCCGCTCGATGCGTCGAGCGGGCTTTCTTCGTTTGAAGGAGTTGAAGCAGAGAACGTGAACAACTTGGCCCGGCGGAGCCGCAACCGATGACGATGATTCGCAAGCCGAGAGATTCGATTTTCTGCTTTTCATCATTCTGCCCTCTCATCATTCTGCTCG
>JAYVSP010000526.1:0-11211 GCA_043775215.1 Planctomyces sp.
TCAGCATAAAAACAAAAAAAGCGGCTCGTACGTGTCACCGTCCGACCGCCAAAAAAGGAACCTCGCATGGGTCTTTTATCGCAGCTTGAGGCGAGAGAACAGTCTCGCCGCGTCGCCACTCGCCAATCCACTGGCTCACTTTCCCCATCATCGCCACCGACCCCACCGGTCAAGCCGGTCAAGCCGACCAGTTCACACCGTGAGTTCGTGTTGAGCTGCTCGGTTGCCGTCCCGGCCGTTCCGATGGTTGTGATCGTCACGCACCTCGACGATCACGGCAAAGACTTCTCGCAGTCGTTTCCGGTCATCGGCGTCGAAACCTCGATTCGCCATCGCTGGTGGCGACGTGAGCCTAGCGGCAAGTCCGACTACCGGGAGTATCCGACGGAGAGCGACCTTGAGGCCGCAGGCTATCAGTTCACCGAGCAAGAGGTGCGTCATTCCCCGCTCGTGGTTGATCCCGACTTTGACATCATTTCCATCGCCGATTTGAAGGCTGTATTGGGAGACTCCGATCGGTTCGAGTGGCGAGTCAGGTTGCCGCTGTCGACAGACCGTCAGTGTTGTGAGTGACGACCGCCCGGGCGGCATGACGGGGCGAGCGGCGATGACATCGGCAGGGGGATGCCGCGAGGTGCCGCGACCTATCCGCATCGCCATTGATGCCTCAGTCCAGTTTAGTGAACGATGTCACTGGAAATCCGATTTCAACTACCACTTTACTACCACTTTTCTTGAAAACCGATGAAAAACACCGAGAAATGATGAACGGCATTGAAATGCAACTGTCCCGCGATAAACTCGCTTTTCGTCGGGATTTCATGCTGTTTTGCGAATCGACAGGTAGGTCTCACACGGTGGAAGTCACTGGTTCGAATCCAGTATCGCCCACTGCACAAACAAGAACCCTCGGATTTCCGGGGGTTTCTGCATTTCGGGCGACTCGGTGCGTCTCACGAGCTTCGCTTCCATGATTGGCGAGAGGTCCGCCAGCCATTCGGATGTTGCGCGAGCTTCGGCCTTGATGAGAATCGCCGCTTTGACGATCTCCTCAACATGACCGGCCACGGCGATGGCATCCTTTTCAGAGCACTTGCCCAAGCGGATGGGTCGGCGTTTGCCGTCCAGTCCTTTGAACACAACTCGCTTGAACCCGTTGGGGTCAGTCACGACGGATGCCATTGTTATTCCCCTATGCGGCGTCGAGCCGCCTTCGGTCGGTTAGTGATTTGCAGGTCCAGGACTTCGCCGATCTTGTCGAGCGATTCCATCGACAAGCCGCATTGGCCATTCATGAATTTGGAGAGGACGGCTTGGTCGATGCCGGTTCCGGGCTTTGACGACGTTCTGCATGACAATTCGCGGACCGTGCGATATTCTGACACTCATACAGTGACCTCGTTTTGCAACCTTTCGGAGTCAGCAACATGGCCAATCGATTTGGTGGCGCATTGGCGGCGAGACCGCTGCAGTTCATTTGGATTGCCGACTGTTCTGGTTCGATGAGCGGCAAAAAGATCGAGGCTCTCAACTTTGGCATCCGCGAAGCCATTCAGCCGATGCGTGAGGTCGCGGACGAGAATCCGAATGCGCAAGTGTCGGTTCGTGCCATCAAGTTCTCGGACGGAGCACAGTGGCATGTCTCTCAGCCGACCAAAATCCACGACTTCAAATGGCCTGACCTGACTGCGGATGCCGTGACCGACATGGGCAAGGCTTTGCACTTGGTCGCGGACGCGCTGAAGACCAGCAACATGCCCGAGCGCGGTCTCCCTCCTGTGCTGGTGCTGTTGAGCGATGGTCAGCCAACCGATGATTTCAACGGTGGCTTGAAGGCGCTCATGGATCAGCCGTGGGGCGCGAAGGCCGTGCGAATTGCCATTGCGATTGGCGACGACGCAGATCTCGAAGTGTTGCAGAAGTTCATTGGGCATCCCGAGCGGAAACCGATCCAAGTCACGAACGCGAATGACTTGGTGAAGATGATCAAGTGGGCGTCCACTGTGCCGCTGAAAGCCGCGTCGAATCCGAATAGCCAGCCAATGGGACAAGCGGCCGCAGTCGGAGCCGTCCCTGTTCCCGCGCCTCCGCCCAACGCGACGTCGATCGATCCGGGAGACGTGTTCTGAGCCGAACTTCAATCGACGTCATCTCGCGGGATCTCATGGCCACGTTGGAGCGATGACTCATGGCAACGGCTCGATGGCACGTCTTCGGGGCGAGCGTGTGCGGTGCGACGCACATTCGCCGACAACTTCCGAATCAGGATGCTTGGCTGTGTGATCTCCATTCAGACGGCACGCCGCCCGTCATTGTTGCCGTCTCCGACGGGCATGGCAGTGAGCACTGTTTTCGCAGCAATTCCGGTTCGCAACTCGCGGTGGAAACGGCGATCACCGAGTGCAAGCTCTGCCTCGACGGCTTGTCCACAGCGTCACCCTCCGAGATCAAGGACACGATCGAGCGGCGATTCCTCGGTCACTTGGTGCGAACCTGGAAGGACCGCGTCAAACGGCATGTGTCCGAGCATCCCTTCACGCCGGAAGAACTATCGTGCGTTCGTAGCCGAACTCTGAGTAGCCGAACTCGTGAGAGTTCGGTCCGAAGTCTCACGACTTCGGCTACGGATGAACCGGACGCAGAGCCTGCGAATGACGTCACCGATGCCGAAGTTTGGCGAGCTTACGGAGCGACGTTGCTCGTCCTGGTGTTGACCGAGACTTTCGCCCTGTACTTGCAACTCGGCGATGGCGAGATGCTGGTGGTGACGGATTCGGACGGCGCGTGCGGCGACGAATCGCTGCCTGCCGTCTCACGTCCACTTCCCAAGGACGAGTCCCTGATCGCCAACGAAACGACCTCGCTGTGTCGCGACGATGCCGAGCGGCAATTCCGCATCCGCTTGCAACTTTTCGAGGGGCGTCCTCCCGCGTTGTTTTTGCTGTCGACCGACGGCTACTCCAACGCGTTCGAGTCACCGGCCGGCTTCGAGCAAGTCGGCAGCGACCTTTTGCGAGCATTGCGAGATCAGGGTTGCGTCGCCGTCCAGCAAGACTTCGATGACGAACTCAACCACGTCTCGCAACTCGGCAGCGGCGACGATGTGACCGTGGCCGTCGTCTGGCGGCGGGACGACGAATTGTCGAAAGAGTCCGGGGACACACCATGAAGGTCAGCGTCGAGCATTCTCAAACAAGCGGGATTAAAGTGAGGTCGTTATGAAATACGCGGTCATCATCGAGAAAGGCCCCACAAGCTATGGCGCGACGGTATCCGACCTACCGGGCTGCGTCGCTATTGGCGAGACCTTGGAAGAAGTCGAAAATCTGATTCGCGAGGCGATCGAGTTTCACATCGAAGGACTTCGCGCCGACGGCGATCCCGTCCCGCCGCCAGCGACGATTTGCGAATACATCGAAACTCAAGCGGCCTGAGTGAAACAGGAGGGCCATTTCCATGCGAACTTTGAACTTTGACGAACAGATGGAATTGAATCGCGTGACCTACGAACAAGTCCGCGACCAAATTCACCGAGCAGAGCCTGGGCAGTATGCCGTAATCGCTGCGGGACGATTACTCGCGGTTACGGCCGATTTCGATTCGGCGATGGCTGAGGTCGAAGCGTTGCACCCTGTTCCTGAGCACTACTTGATATTCCCCTCAAACACCGAGCCAGTTTTTGATGTCGTTGATTTTTTTTGGGGAGTCTTGTCATGAACCAAGTCCAGAGGGGGCGAGGGGTCGGGTGTTCAAAATTCAAAATTGGCGGGCAAACGTGTTGAGTTCACGAAAAACTTCATCCGCCAATTTTGAATTTTGAACACCCGACCCCGGCCCACCTTGAACTGTCTGAATTCAACCGTTGCAACCCAGCCAATTCACCCCGATATGCACGACCTCCCACGACAAAAGCTGACCGAACTGGTGGCCAAGCACGGTCAAGAAATCTGCGCCGATCCCAAGTGCCTGGAAGGACTGTTGAAAGATGTGCTTCGCAATGAGCACAAACGCGAAGTGTTCGTGTTGGTCAACGCATTGCGAGAGGGTGTCGTCGAGGAATTTGGTAAATCAGCCCGCGGGATGCCGGTCTCAGCGATCATGAGCAAGCTGGTGCGGCAGCTTTGCAACAACATGGCCCTCGATGAATCGGCCGCACGCTGGGGAATTGAAAGCTGGGCAGCGGCGCTGCGAGTAATTCCGATTCGGGCGAAATCACGGCTACCGATGTATTTTCTGATCGACTGCTCATCGATTCAGACGAGCGATTCGATCAATGCAATGCAGCATGCGCTCGCAGCATCACTTGCCGAACTTCGCGTCTTTCAGAACGAACTCGTCGTAAACGCACGAGTTCCAACATTTGTGAGCGTCATCACCTTCGGAAGCAGTGCATGTCAAATCATTCCGTTGACTGACATCATGTCGTTACCTGAAGTAACCCTCCAACCAGACACTACCCCGGGCGTGGACTTGGCCGGAGCATTGTGGTGTCTTATCGAGTCTCTACATCGCGAGATTAATTTCGGTGGAGAAGACTTCCGCAAGTACGTCCTCGATAGACCGGCAGTGCCAGTAATTCTGATTCGCAATCGATCGACATCGCCACAGACTTGGGTGGAAACCGCGATACTCCGTAGCTTGTCTTATTGGGTCACGGCCCCAACGATCCTCAATTTCGGACCAGGATCGGACGTAATGGCCCTTAGACAAATTGGCGGGGTGATTGGCGATGGTGCCAGTGCACCTTGGGAGAGGGTGATAATTTCTCAGGCGATGGCATCCCTTACACATTCGCGGGCAGTTCCCCCTGGCTATTTCACAGAACCTGAAAGCAACATATGAGCGACCTATTGGCACATGGACAGGTTTTGCAAACAAAACATTCCGGCCAGACTTGTACCGTCGAGCAATTTCTTGGTGGTGGCGGACAGGGCGAAGTGTTTCGCGGGACATGGGGCAACATGCTGGTCGCGGTGAAGTGGTACTTCAGCCACACGGCGACGCCGGAGCAGCGGGCGGCGTTGGAGAAGCTGGTCACGGAGCACAAAGCTCCGACGAATAATTTTCTGTGGCCGTTGGATATGGCCGAGTCGGATCAACTGCCGGGATTCGGCTATGTGATGCGGTTGCGAGAGCCGCGATTTCGGAGTTTGCTCGACTTGGTCAGTGGGCGGATCGATCCGACGTTTCAAGCGTTGGTCACGGCCGGATTGCAATTGGCCGATAGCTTTTACCGACTCCATGCGGATGGGCTGTGCTATCGAGACATTTCGTTCGGCAACGTGTTCTTCGATCCTCAGACCGGCGAAGTGTTGATCTGCGACAACGACAACGTGACCGAGAACCGCTCGTCGCACTGCGGTATCCTTGGCACGCCGGACTTCATGGCTCCGGAGATCGTGCGTGGCGAGGCTCTGCCCAGCCGGCAAACCGACCTGTATTCGTTGGCCGTGCTGCTGTTCTACATCTTTCACGTCAGCCATCCGCTGCTCGGCCGACGCATCTTGAGCATCCGGTGTTGGGACTTGCCCGCGCGGATGAAACTGTTCGGCAACGAGCCGCTGTTCATCTTTGATCCGCAAGACTCGTCCAACGCCGCCGTGGACGGGGCAGTCGATCCGACGGGCGAAGCGGGAGCGAACGCCGTCAACTATTGGCCGATTTACCCGCAACTTCTGCGAGACACCTTCACGAAGGCGTTCACGTCGGGCCTGCGCGATCCAGACGACCGCGTCATGGAAGGAGAATGGCGCGGCGTGCTCTCGCGACTGCGGGACGCCATTTTCTTTTGCGAACACTGTGGCAAAGAGAATTTTTATGACCTCGACGCGCTCAAGTCATCAGGCGATTCACGACCATGTCTGCATTGCCACCAGACGCCACGGCTTCCGTATCGGCTGCGATTGGGCAAGACGGTGGTCCTGCTGACTCACCAAGCAAAACTGTTCCCGCACCATCTGGACGATCATCAACCGTACGACTTCGCGCGACCGGTGGCCGAAGTCGTCCAGCACCCGACGAATCCCGACATCTGGGGCTTGAAAAATCTCACCACCGACAAGTGGGTCATCACCACGCCAGACGGCACCGTCAAAGATGTCGAGCCCACCAAAAGCGTCCCGCTCGCCACCGGCACGAAGATCAACTTCGGCCACATCGAAGGCGAGATCCGGCACTGAGCAAGACTCGCATTAGCCAAACTTTCGTTGACGTTCCTCGTCGAGGATGCGATCAACATCCGCGTCCGAAGGTGGCTGCGGGACTTTCCACGCTCCAATTAAGTCGCTGGGCGCTCCCGTCGGCACAGGGCCGAGCGTGGACGCGTCGAGTGAATTCAGCAACCGCGTCGCCAGCGACAGCCGCCAAGGCGCGGGCCAAGTTCTGACCGTTTCCCAAGCTTGATTGACAGGATCGTTGACGGTGGAAACCATCAGGTTGTGTCCTCTTCGCGAATGATTGCAGGCGACATAGACTGCTATGAGTTTGATTGCTTACTCGCTGATGGCAGCATAGCTTGGTCCAGTTCTCTCGTGAATTCAATTCGCGAATTGTTCAGTCCATTTGATTTTGAAGTGTTTGAAATCTGAAATTTGAAATTTGAAATCTGCGTTGCCGCCATGCACGACCTCCCCCGCCAAAGACTTGCAGAACTCGTCGCCCAGCACGGTCATGAACTGTGCGACGATGCCAAGCGTCTCGAAGTGCTGCTGAAGCCCACCCAATCACACTGCCGTTGCCGCAGAGATGCCGCATGAAAGCCCGTTTTGCTCAGAAGTGTTCGTGCTGTGGCACCGCCATTGGGGTCGGTGACGAGATCTCTCCAATCGTCATCGACGGTCGCCATGCGTGGGTACATGTCTCATGCGACAAGCCCGCTACGGCAGAGACCGCTTCAAACATTTCACCGCACGAGCCATCCGCTGTGCCAAAAGAGCCAACCGCTCCACCCAAAGAACCATTGAAGCCCAAGCGGCAATCCGTTGTGAATGACCCTCGCCAAATGCTGTCTGACCTTGTCGCCCAATATGGACTCGGACTCTGCGATGATGCCAAGCGTCTTGAAGCGCTTCTGAAGGACGTGTTCCGAAACGAGCACAAGCGAGAGACCTTTGTCTTGGTCAGCGCGTTGCGTGAGGGAGTCGTTCAAGACTTGCGAACGCCAACGGCCGGTCTGCCGGTCGCCGCGCTGACGGAAAAGTTGGTCCGGCATCTCCGAGATAACTTGGCCTTGGATGAATCGGCGGCTCGCTGGGGAGTTGAAAGCTGGGCAGTCGCGCTGGGAATTCAAATCAGCTCACCGCCAAATACGCCGGTCGCACAAGTTCCCAAAGCTTCGCGGGAATTGTCGGTGATTATTGGATCATTGCTGAATTCCAAAATTCCAGTCGCACAAGTTCACAAAGTTTCGAGTGTCTCCGCAGGCTTGCTGGCCCCGAATCCGAAATCGCTTTTGCCTCCCGCACCGCAACCTGCGCCCGCGCCGGTGATGGTTCCGACTCCGCAGCCAACCGTCAGTTCGGGAGGCGGAATCGTTCTCGCTGCGGGTAGTAAGGGCGACCCGTGGGTCGCCACCCTCAGCCCTGGGGGTAGCGTCGACTTGGCCGCAATGGTCCTTCAGCAACGCGCGAAGTCGGAGCAAGAAAGAGCTAAGGCCGAACAGGAAAAACAGCACGCCGCCGCGATTCTTCAACAGGCGCGAGAACTCGCGGACGAGGCCAATGATTACGACGCGGCCTTGGAACTCATCGAGTCACTCGACCCGAAGTGGCGCGACGAACAATTTTACAATGGCATCCGTGCGCAGCGCGACGCCGAACTTGAGTCTCAAGCCAAGCAACATGCGGCGGAACTTGAGTCCCAAGCCAAACAACATGCCACTCAAGTCCAACGTCAGGCGAAACAATATGCCGAGCAATCACGTGACTTTGCCGGCGCGGTACGCATGATCGAAGCAGTCGAGCCACGGTGGCGCAACGCCAAACTCTATGCGCAGATTTGCGACTATGCCGAGCAGGTCACGCGGCTAGATGGGTGGATTCACGACGCAGTTCAAAAAGGGCGGCTGCAGTTCCTGCGCGTGTCCGTACAGAAATTGTTGAAGCTACAGCCGAAGCGGGACGACATGCGTCGGTTGTTGGAAGTGTTGCCCGACGAACCGGAGTTGCCCAAGGAATTCACGAACTCGTTCGGCATGGGGTTCGTGCTCATCGAGCCGGGTGAATTCACGATGGGATCAAACAGAGTTGAAAATGAAAAACCGCCGCACTTGGTGCAGATCACTCAGCCGTTTTATTTGGGTGTCTTTCCCGTGACGCAGAGAGAATACAAAGCAGTCATCGGCAGTAATCCCAGCCACTTCACTGGAAATCTGCGACTTCCGGTGGAACAAGTTTCGTGGAATGATGCCGTGGCGTACTGCGAGAAAATGAGCCAACTGTCTAGCAAGGTACACCGCACGGAGAACTATCGTTTGCCGACCGAGGCGGAATGGGAGTATGCCTGCCGTGCGGGATCAATTGGCAATTGGTGCTTTGGGGACAACGAATCGTCATTGGGCGAGTACGCTTGGGTGCTAGAAAATTCCGGGAATCGAACACATCCCGTCGGCGAGAAGAAAGCCAACGCTTGGGGTCCGCACGACATGCACGGAAACGTGTACGAATGGTGCCAAGACGTGTATGACACATGGGCCTACGGTTGCCGGAGCGGGATGACGAGTGATCCTTTAGTCACAACCGGATCGAGAAATCGTGTCGTGCGTGGCGGTTCATGGAGCGTCTCGTCGTCCAACATCCGCTCGGCCGATCGCGGCGGGAACTCTCCCGGCTATCGGGACGGCAACGTCGGTTTTCGGGTGGTGTTGTTGGCATCTGGCGTGACGACTTCGTAAAAGGAATCAGCGGTCGAGAGAGGGCATTTCACGAACCGGGTTGAAGTTTCCTTATTGCCGTCTTGAGATTCACAGTCATGGGTTGGACCTTCCGAAAATCAGTGGGGCTTGGTCCGTTTCGCGTCAGCGTGAGCAAATCGGGCGTGGGCTATTCGGTGGGCGGGCGCGGGTTTCGAGTCGGGATGAATGCCAAAGGGCGGCGGTACTCAACGTTCTCGATTCCGGGGACGGGACTCAGTTATCGGAAGAACCTTCCGAGGTCGGGCTGTGCGGTGCTGCTGGTGGCGGGCGCGGCCGTGCTGTTGGGAACTCTGATCGCGAGGGTGTCGAAATGATGCAGTGGAAACGAACCTTGCGAACCGCGTCGTCCGAGCGGTTTCTGTTGCTCCGCGACGGCCAAGAGGCGGCGGCGGGCGATTTGCATTATCTCGCGAGCGGCACGGTGTCGAATTCCGTGAGTGATGAAAGTCAAAATAGCGTCACGAAACCAGCGGCTCGGAAGTGTCCGTTATGCGTGAATGCTTCGGTCAGCCCCAGGCGGCGCATAACCGCGAATGAGACGTGATCGACAATGCCGGCATCGCCTGCTTCGCCGCTTTCGTAGGCGGCCCATGCTTGTTCGCAATCGGAGGCGGATGGGTCGATCAACTGCCCGGCGTCCAACAGTTCTTCACGCAGAGTCAGGACTTCTGCTCGAAAGGGATGACGCGCGGCTGCGTTGCCGCACTCCAGCAAGACAAAGGTGGTTGTGACAAAGCGGACGTCGCGCGTCAGCAACTTGGCGAAGGCGTCCTTGGCTGCGACGTGCCATTGGTCACGCCGATTCCACAAGCCCAAGAGCCCCACCGTATCGAGAAAGATCGTGGCATTCACGGTTGATGCTCGTTGTGCTTGGCGGCCAGTTCTGGTTCATCGGTGTCGTAGCTTTTTGAAAGGATAGCCGCGATTCGCTCCCGTTGGCCTGGCTTTGGGGCCTGAATGACGCGCGGCTCGAATTCGACCTTGGCCCCATTGGGCAATTCAATGTCTTCCAAGGGCCGAAAGACCCCATTCTCGAAGACTGCGTGAACGGTTCCCATGTCTCGCTCCTCACGAATGTCTTTGTTCGCTTCACCTGTTTCAGTAGTATAGCCAACCGATCGCCGAACGGCTCATTCGCTTTGCAGAGAATCGTCGGGACGAAGGCCAAAGGGCGGCTGTGCTCGACATTCTCGATTCCAGGGATGGGACTCCGATATCAGAAGAGCTTTCCGAGGTCGGGGTGTGCGGCGCTGTTGGTGGCGGGTGTGGCCGTGCTGCTGGGAACTCTGATCGTGAGGGCGTCAAGATGATGCAGTGGAAACGAACCTTGCGAACCGCGTCGTCCGAGCGGTTTCTGTTGCTGCGCGACGGCCAAGAGGCGGCGGCCGTCGATTTGCATTATCTCGCCAGCGGCACTGTTTCGGGGACCGTCATCCTGCTGAAAAGTGCCGGCTGGACCGAGGACCAAATCCCGAAGCTCCTGAAATCGTTCGATGAAGACTTCCTGCCCGACGTCGATTTGGAGCACGGCACTCTGGCCTATACCGTCGTCCTCGGTGAAGTGCTCGGCGTCTTCGAGGCGGAGGCTGACCAACGTGACGCCGTCCAACTCGGTGAAGTTGCAGGTGGGCATAATGCTCCTGACGAATCAAAGTGAAATATGCCCCTCTTGATTGATCCTCAGATTGACATTCGCGTAGGTAGCGGAACGCGGATAAGCCACCACGAACCCGATCCAGATGACAGGTTTTGCCGTCCCGTGGCGTTGTCGATGACGAACAGCATGGCCGCATCCCTCGAATCGAAGGGAAGTTCCCTGACCTGCGGAGCCACCGGGATGCCGCCGCCGGTCTTCTGAGCCGCCCGACAAGCCGACAGCCACAGTTCCCGCCGCTTGTGACCGTCGATCACGACCAACTCACCTGCTGGGTTTTTCCAAGCGAGGATCGGAGCCAAGTACCCGAACCGCTCGACGCTCACGCCGAGTTCCGCGCTTTCCTGCCAACTGTGAGCCGGCACCAAGTCCCGGATTTCTGGATCAATTCCACAATCTCTGATCGTCACCATCTCACACCCCGCCTTTCTGTTTCCGTTGGACACCACTCGACAGACGGAGCCACTCCCCGCCTTCATTTCCATGCCATTCGCTTCACGCCAATTCACTCGTGAAGGACAAAAAGGGGTCTGGGAAGGACAAAAAGGGGTCTGGTCTCATTGAACATGGGGTCCGAGAGGGAAGATCGTCAGCCTCCGCGAGCAGCTATATCGAAGCCACGACGCTCGACTCTGCTCGACTTCCC
>JAYVSP010000527.1:0-6663 GCA_043775215.1 Planctomyces sp.
GCGTGGGCGCAGTTGCTCACGCTGTTTCGCATGATTCACGAGGGAGGCAGTCACGGCGACTTCCATATTCCCGGACGCAAGGGTTATCTGTTCGATCCCGACCGCTACAATTTTTTGGAAGGCCGGCAGTGGAAGATGGCTCGCCGGCATGACGATGGGCCGGTTCGCGTGCCGAGAGTTTCTGACGGTGTCATCTTCCGCGTGCTCAACAATCTGCTGATCCTGGATGGCGAGCGGCTGAGCTATCGAACGCTGGATGTCGAGCAGATCGGCAGCGTCTATGAAAAGATGATGGGCTTTGAGTTGCACATCGCGGCGGGGCGTTCCATCGCCATCAAGCCGAAGAAGTCATCCGGTGCTCCGGCCGCAACCAATCTGGAAGAGTTGCTCTCCGTCGCGGGAAGCAACCGAGCGAAATGGCTGAAAGAGAAGACCGACCAGGAACTCACCGGCCGAGCCGCCGACGGACTCAAGCAAGCTCAGACCATTGAAGAACTGCTGGCCGCTCTCGACCGCCGCATCGCCAGCGATGCAACGCCGAACGTCGTGCCCAAAGGGGCGATGATGTTTCAGCCAAGCGACGAACGTCGTCGCAGCGGTTCGCATTACACACCCCGGTCACTCACCGAGCCAATCGTCCGCACGACGTTGCGGCCCGTGTTGCAACAACTCATACAAGCCCGAAGCGCCAGCGAGTGCATTGCACCCCAATCGAACGACGACTCGCCGCCCGATACCGATTCATCCGACATTCACTCGCTCGCGCGTCGGGCTTGTACGCCGACCCCCGACCAAATCCTCTCGCTCAAAATTTGCGATCCCGCGATGGGGTCGGCCGCGTTTCTCGTGGAGACTTGCCGACAGCTTGGTGACGAATTGGTCAAAGCGTGGCACGTCCATCGTTGTCTGCCGAAGCTGCCGCCAGATGAAGATGAAATCTTGCACGCTCGGCGGCTGATTGCTCAGCGGTGTTTGTACGGCGTGGACAAGAACCCGATGGCCGTGGACTTGGCGAAACTGTCGCTGTGGTTGGCGACGTTGGCCAAAGACCATCCCTTCACATTCCTTGACCATGCGTTGCGGCATGGCGATTCGCTGGTCGGGCTGACGAAAGAGCAGATCGTTCGTTTTCATTGGCAACCGGTCACGGTTCCTGCGAAGAAGCCGAAGAAAGGAACGGCCACGCAGATCGATATGTTCGCTGACCCGATTGCCGAGCGGATGCGGCGCGTGACGGAGTTTCGCCAAAAGATTCTCGCCGCCCGTGACGACGTGCCTTATGAGCAACTGCGTCAGCAACTCGACTACGCCGACGAGCAGTTGTCGCTCGCGCGGCTGGCGGGGGATTTGGTCGTGTCCGCGTACTTCTCGGCAGACAAAGACGCGAAACGCGAAACGCGGCTCAATGAGTTGTCGCAGCAGTTAGTGAAGTACATCAGCCCGCAAGGAAAGATCGAAGATCGCAAGCCGCTGACCGAGGCCATAACCGAGTTGCGTTCCGGCGACCGCCCGATCGAGCCGTTCCATTGGTGGATCGAATTCCCCGAAGTCTTCGACCGTGAACGCGGCGGGTTTGATGCCATCGTGGGCAATCCGCCTTTCGCCGGGAAGAACACGCTCATCAACGGCAATCGCGAAGGCTATCTCGATTGGCTGAAGGCACTCCACGAGGAATCGCACGGCAACGCCGACCTCGTGTCTCATTTCTTCCGCCGCGCGTTCGCCATGTTGCGTCCCGCCAATACAAGCCCGAAGCGCCAGCGAGTGCATGACAATGCCGACGTTGAAGCCAACACGGCGAATGCACGCGCTCATGCGACCGAAAACAATTCACTTGCTGGCGCTGCGGGCTTGTATCGCGAATCGAATCGCGATGTTGGCGGTTGCTTCGGGCTGATTGCGACGAACACGATCGGGCAAGGGGACACGCGCTCGACGGGGTTGCGTTGGATTTGCCAGCACGGCGGGACGATCTTCAACGCTCGCAAGCGCTACAAGTGGCCGGGGCAAGCGGCCGTGGTCGTGAGCGTCGTTCACGTCTGCCGAGGCCCGCTGCCGGGACCATTCCTGCTCGACGGCCGCGAGTCGCCGATCATCACCGCCTACCTGTTCCATGCCGGTGGCCACGACGACCCGGGGAAGTTGAAGGCCAACGACGGAAAGAGCTTCATCGGCAGTTATGTGCTCGGCATGGGCTTCACGTTCGACGACACGGACAACTCCGGCGTGGCCAACCCGATCACGGTGATGCACGAGTTGATTGCCAAAGACCCGCGCAACGCCGAACGCATCTTCCCATACATCGGCGGTGAGGAAGTCAATGACAGCCCAACCCACACGCATCACCGCTTTGTTACCAACTTTGGCGACTTCCCGTTGCAGCGAGTTCCGTGTTCCGAGCTGTCAATCGCCGACGAAAAGAGTTGGGCGACTGCGAGTGAGTTGGAACGCGCGTCCTGGCTACGGAGCGGCCTCGTGCCGTTTGACTATCCCGCCGCAGTCGCTGGTGATTGGCCGGATCTGTTACGGGTCGTCGAAGTGAAGATGAAAGGAAAGCGAGCGTCACATTCAACAGCGCCGTGGTGGCAATTTGAGCGACCACGCGTGGAACTCCAATACGCCATAGCCGGATTGAGACGTGTAATGGCAGCCGGCTGTGGTGCGAGTCCACACGTTGCGTTCACATTTCTTCAGAATCATGCCGTGTTCTCACACACCGTTGCAGTCCATTCGATTGACGACTACGCCACGTTTTGCGCTATGCAGGCACGACCCTATGAAACCTGGGCTCGCCAAATGGGATCGTCGATGAAGGATGATTTTCGTTACACACCATCCGACTGCTTCGAGACGTTTCCGTTCCCCTCTGGAGTGCTCGATCACGCGGCGAGCGGTTCAATCACAACCGACAGACCGGAACTGACCGCTCTCGAAACCGCCGGTCGCGAGTACTACGAGTTCCGCGCCACGTTGATGGTCCGCAATAACGAGGGGCTGACGAAGACGTACAACCGGTTCCACGACCCCAACGAGCGTTCGCCCGACATCCTCCAGCTCCGCGAGTTGCACGCCGCGATGGATCGAGCCGTCCTGGAAGCCTACGGCTGGCACGACCTCGCCCAATCCGCCACCTGCGAATTCCTGCTCGACTACGAAGACGACGAGGATACAAGCCCGACGCGCGAGCGAGTGAATGCCGGAACGCACTCGCTGGCGCTTCGGGCTTGTACGGGCGGGGGACGTACTCGCCGCAAAAAACCGTGGCGTTACCGCTGGCCCGACGACTTCCGCGACGAAGTCCTCGCCCGCCTCCTCGACCTCAACAAACAACGAGCCGAACAAGAACGCATCACCGGCCTGGCCGGCGATACAAGCCCGAAGCGCAAGCGAGTGAATTCCAAGCTGGACGATCAACGCACAGCACACGACGACCGACAGCAAAAGATGTTTGACGGATAAGTCGAGATTCGATTCACTCGCTGGCAGTTTTGGCTTGTGTTGCGAATCATTCACTCGCTTGCGCTTCGGGCTTGTATTGCGAATCACCGAACAAATTAGGAACGCACGAATGAGCGGGAAGGAATTCAACACTGGTGAGCCGTTGGGTTACTTTTTGACCTGGACAACCTACGGGACTTGGTTGCCGGGGGACGAACGGGGTTGGAACCGCAAAGATGAAGCGGACGTTCAAACGCCGAATTCCTTCTTGGCGGAGATGGCGGCGGCACGAATGAAGGAGACGGAGTTTCGTTTATCGCCGAGTGATCGGGATCTCGTCGAGGCGACGATTCGCAAACACTGTGAAATCCGCAATTGGCCGCTTCATGCCGTGAATCCTCGGACGAATCACATTCATGTTGTCGTGACGGCGCGGGGATATCGACCGGAAACTGTTCGCGATCAGTTCAAGGCTTGGTGTACTCGCAAGCTGAAGGCGGTTCATACCGCGCGAACATGTTTTTGGACGGAAGGTGGCAGCCGTCGATGGTTGAATACGGAGGACGATTTGGCGGCGGCAATTGTTTATGTGATGGAGTTGCAGGATGAACGACCGAACGAGTGGAAATGACGGTGTGCGTGAGGACGCCGGGAATGTGACTGGGGGGCGTGAGGAGATGAGTCACTCGCTTGCGCGTCGGGCTTGTATTGGGAGCGAGTCCGATTACGAACCGGTGCCTGCTCAGTCGGTAAGGCGAATGCGGGTTCGGTTTCGATATGTTGGTCGCGGTCAGCCTCTGCCCCTTCATTTCGATGACAATTTGATGCGTCAGACCGAAACGTGATAAACAGTCACTTGGTTTGACCTCGCTTCTCCCCGGAAAGGAGTGGCTTTGCCGTGGATCGCGTAATGTCTGCTGTCGATGTCCGAAATGAACTCACTCAAGCTCTGGCTCTCGACCTGATTGGTCCGGGTGACGGGCAAGGCACACCCAACGAAGTGCTGTCGCAGGCTCCGTCACGCTGGTATCTCACCGGCTTTCTCGTGCCGTTGGACGCCGATGACTCACAGAAAGTGGACGAAGACGGCACCGAGCAAGTGGACGCCATACCGGAAGCGGCTGGCGTCGATGATGACACCACGCCCGAACCCCCTTCCGCTCGACAACGCTATTTGCCGTCGTCCATCGGGTTGAGCGTGCTGGTCAGCGAAAAGACGCGGCAATTGAAAGTGACGGCGCGTTGGGGCGACCACAAACGCATCAAGCCGGAACCAGGACAGATCGGTGACGAAGAGTGGCAACGCCAAGCTCACGAAGAATCGGTCGAGGCGGAATTGCCCGATCTCTTGCAACCGCCTCGTGAATTCGTCGTGCCCAACAGCGGCGGACTGAAGGTGGCTCTTTCCGTCAGGCCGGTTGGTACAAGCCCGACGCGCGAGCGAGTGGATGGGGTTGGTGCTTCGGATGTTGGCGGAGATGTTGGCGGAGACATGCACTCGCTGGCGCTTCGGGCTTGTATTGACGGACAAGATGGCGGCTTGCCCAAGGGAACACGGTCGGTGTCGGTGTTTCTCATCAATCGCCGCCCGCCCACGCCCGATGAAACTCGTGACGAAGCGTTCGCTTTCCAGGCTGAGATCGAAGTCACATGCGACGAAGGATTCGTGCCGCGTCCGAATCTGCGAAGCCTCGACACGGACGATTGGGATGAACGAGTCGCCGATCTGCAGTTCCGTGATGCTTACGAATTCGGAGTCGGACACAACGTCGCCACGTTGGCCGACGCTGTCGATGGTCAATGCCGCATTGTCCGCACATGCTGGGCACCGCGGTACGCTGTCGAGCGAGTGGCTCCGGCAGACTTCAGCGGGATTGAATTGATGATGGAATCGCTCGCCGAGTTGCAAGATGGAGCGGAAGCTCAAGCGAAGCTCGGTTCCATCGTCACGCAGTATCGGGAATGGATTGCTGGCCAACGAACGAAGATGCCCAAGTCGCCGAAGCAGCGAAAAGAAACCGGAGAAGAATTGCTGCGACGTGCCAGTCAAGCAGCGGATCGCATCGAGCAAGGCATTCAACTGTTGAACGACAAAGATTGTCTGGACGCCTTTCGCATCGCCAATCGAACGATGGCAAAAGCACAGCGGCAACGACAAGCCTTCACGCACAAGATCGCACCGGCTGCGGTCGAGGCTCCCAAGTGGCGTCCATTTCAGTTGGCATTCTTGTTGATGAACCTCAAGGGAATTGCCGAACCAACACACTACGACCGAGGTGTCGTGGACTTACTCTTCTTTCCCACTGGTGGCGGAAAGACGGAAGCGTATCTCGGTTTGGCTGCCTTCACGATCGTGTTGCGCCGGCTGCGGAATTCGGGGGTGTCATCCGCCGGCTTGAGCGTCTTGATGCGTTACACGCTCCGACTGCTGACGCTCGACCAACTCGGTCGTGCGGCGACGCTGATTTGTGCGTTGGAGTTGGAACGCCAAGCCGACGTGGAGAAGTTCGGCCCTTGGCCGTTCGAGATCGGACTTTGGGTCGGTCAGGCCGCGACACCCAATCGCATGGGCCGCAAAGGAGACAACGACAAGTATTCCGCTCGCACAAAGACCATCGCCTTTCAAAACGACGACCGCAAACCGTCTCCGATTCCGTTGGAGGAATGCCCGTGGTGCGGATCGAAATTCACGTCGCGGTCGTTCTCGCTATTGCCGAATCCCGATGACCCCACCGACCTGCGTGTCACTTGTGCCAACCGCGATTGCGAATTCATCCGCGACAATCGGTTGCCGATTGTCGCCGTCGATGAGCCAATTTATCGACGACTGCCGTGCTTCCTCATTGCTACCGTCGATAAGTTCGCCGCCATGCCGTGGACAGGCGAAGTCGGCAAATTTTTCGGCCACGCCGATCGTTTCGACAGAGACGGTTTCTATGGCCCCTGCGAGACAATGCGAGGTCAGTCACTCCCCAACGGTTCGCTCCTGCCGCCCGACCTTGTCATTCAAGACGAGTTACACCTGATTTCTGGCCCGCTCGGCACGATGGTCGGGTTGTATGAAACGGCTCTTGATGAGTTGAGTTCTCGCGACGTGAATGGCCACAAAGTTCAACCGAAGATCGTGGCCTCGACGGCTACAGTTCGCAGGGCCGACACTCAGATTCGCGCGTTGTTCAATCGCCGTGATGTGGAAATCTTTCCGCCCCCTGGACCGGATCGACG
>JAYVSP010000528.1:0-2740 GCA_043775215.1 Planctomyces sp.
AGACAGAAGACCGGAGCACGGACTTAGAAACAGGAACGCTGATCTCCACTGATCTTCGCTCAAGAAGGCAGAACAACCAGAAGTCATGAGTGAAGATCAACGAAGATGAGTGTTTCAAAAATTGTCTTCAGAAGTGGGGGATGTCCGGCGGCTGACGCCGGCTAGTGCCTTGCCGCTCACAACCCGTGATTTAAGTCTTGAAGACGCGCTAGCGCGTTCCGGCTGATGTCGCATCGTTTCTTGCCCATCGAACACGAATCACGCACGGTCATTTTAGCATCGCTTTTGGCGACTCAGGCGGGCCGCCTGAGCTACGTGGCGAGCTGCGCTACTGCACTGTGAAGTTCAGCGTCGTGACGGACGACTTCTTGCCGAGCTGATCTTCGACCGTCAGCCGCAGCACGTGCGGCCCGGGATTGATGCCGGGAGGGATCGTGAATTCATAGCTGTGAAAATAATCGCGGCGATGATTGCGGCAGCGATCTTCCGAGGGCGCGAAGGGGATGCTGTCGATCACACGAGTTCGCGCGGTTCCATCCAACACTTCGATCGAGGACTTCATCAGCGTGCGGAATTGGCCGTCGGCGGTCGGCTCGCTTTTGAAGTTAGTCACCTCGGCATACAGCAGCACTGGCTGACCGGGTGTAAATTCATCGCGTTTGAACCGTTGATAGTTGCCATAGCTGGTGATCTTGTGGCAGAAGGCGACGTTGTGCAGTTCCAAGCGGGCTTTCTCTTGCAGTCGCCCCGCGGCGGCTTGCAGTTGCGTGATCGTCTGCGTCGCACGTTCCGCGCTGTCCGGCATCCCTTGCACGTCGAAATAATTGGCGACGCCCCACAGCATCTGCTGCCAGAATTCCTGGTCCGAAGGATCGACACCGGGAACCGGCTGAAGTGCTCGCTCCATTTGCCCGGAGATCAAATACAGCAACCGGAGTTGCACATGCTTTTGCAGATAGGCATGTCGCTCGGCCTCAGACTCGCCGGGGATCATGGCCGCCGTTTCCGCCGTGGTTTGCACAATCAGCCGATCGAGGTCGGGCGAGGAAGTGAACGGAGCGATTGCGGCGGGTGCTCCATTGGGAATTGCGACTGCTGCGGGGAAGTTTCTTGGATCTTGGGGCGCGAAGGAATTGCCGCTCGTCTGCGGCGGAAAACTGAAACCGGATTGCATGGAGCTTTGCCCAGTCTCTCCGAGTGCATGGCTTGCGGCAGCGGCGAACGGCGGTTGCTCGGCGTGAACCGGTTGAATGTTTGCCGTCGGCGCCGACACTCCGGCGGATGGAGCGGAATTCCAATTCGGTGGTGCCGCGAACGGATTGTCGTTCTGCCGGCCATATCCCGAGGCACCAGGTGCGCGCGGCCACTGTTCGGGAATCGATTGCGAGGACGAAGCTCCCGCGGTCCCAGGTTGAGCAAACGGATTGGCTGCGTTCGCGGGCCACGGAGGCGGAACGCTCCCAGTCTTCGATGACGCAGTACCGGCGTCATTCGGAGCGAATGACGGAGCATTACTGGTCGGCCAGGCAGCAAGGTTCGGCAAGTTAGGACTCCGTCCTGTTGCCGCAACGTTAGGCTCGTCGAATCCCGTCGCTGATGAGCGACCTTGGCGCGGCGTGATCATCGGCAAACCAGAAGTACCACCGCGACTCGGTATGCCATCAACCGGTTTCGTTAGTCCGCGAAACTGATTCCACGGATTCGACGGATCGGTGACATCATTCGAGATGGTGCGCGTCATACCGGCGGGCACGATCTCCGTTTGAGCGGTCTGCCGCTGAAAGTCCGCCGTGAAGATTTCCGTCTTCGGTTCAGGGAATTGCTCCCGCTCATCGAGCTGGTTGCCTGGCATTGGATAGGAATGCCCAGAGGTCGAGAGTGCGGTGGCAGTGCTGTTGTCAGTAGGTGTCGGCGTCAGCTCACGTGCCGTCGCCGGCGAGGGAAATGGACGAGGCAAATTTGCATTCACGATGTTGATCGAATCACCAGAACGCCGTTTGGGTGATGGAGCCTCAATCGGCGCGAAACCGTTGCCGAGCGAACCGCGGCTGGAGACATCGAATTGTCCGCCGCCGCGCTGAGGCGCGCGAGAATCACGCTCCGTTTCCGACAATCCGTCAAAATCGGGTGGGAGTTCCAACTTGGCAAACGCGGCGGAATCTTTCTTCGGCGAACGAAGACTTCGCTCCGAAACGGCCGGCAAGTTGTCGGGCAATTCAAGCGGCCGACGCTTCGAGGCCGCCGCGCTGCGATCGAGTTCAATGTCATCGTCCGTCTGTGACGATTTCTGGCCATTCGATCCTGACGATTCGGCAACAGCACGAGCCTGCTCTCGTAATCGCGTCGCCTCGGCGAGATGGCCTTTTTTATCGAGCCGTTTCGCGTCGTCTCGCAATCGTTGAACGTACTCGTCCTCGGCCGTCACCTTGGCATGCCGCGCGAAGAAACTCCGCGACGGTCCGCTTGCACAGCCGGACAACAAGTTGCCGGCGAGCACGCAGACGTACATCAGCCAGACCACCGGCACTCGATGACGGCCGCTCATGGACGCTTCCTTGCACCACGAAGTAACGCTTCCGCTCGGCAACCACAGCCGGCAAGAATCCCTCGTTTCCACCGAGGGGGCGGGACGGTATCCGTCACGTCCGTCCCTCACAAGCCCGGTTTGGCCGCTCCGGCGAGACCTGCCGCTTCACAAGATCTGATCCCGCTGCAGAAACAATTTGGTGATTTGGAGCCG
>JAYVSP010000529.1:0-9039 GCA_043775215.1 Planctomyces sp.
TCTTCTTGTTTTCCAATTCCCTGCCTCCTGTCCTGATCCGTGTTCAATCCGTGTTTCATCTGTGGCAAAAAAAACACGACGTGACCTCCCTGGATTACCTAATGAGCCAAGATTGTTTTCAACGCAAAGGCGCAAAGGAACACAATCGTCATGTTCAAGACGTAACAAAATCCTGGAAGAGCGAGGGTTCTTGAAAACGTCTTCACCCACCCAGCGTTGCTTTCCGCCATTGCGTCTTTGCGTTGATCCTATTTTGCTTACCATTCGATTGCTATCTCTCACGGCGCATTGCTGCTCGGATCTCGCGTTTGACGTCTTCGGTTTTGAGCTTTTCACGTTTGTCGTGCAGTTTGCGGCCGCGAGCAATTGCGACCTTGACCTTGATTTTGCCTTCGGAGAAATGCACGTCGAGCGGGATCAACGTGAAGCCCCGCTCGTCCGCCTTTTCGGCGAACTTTTGCAGTTCGCGCTTGTGGAGCAGCAGCTTGCGAGTTCGCAGCGGTTCGTGGTTTTGCACGTTGGCCTGCGGGTATTCGGCGATGTGGCAGCCGACGAGCCACAGCTCGCCATCGCGAATGCGGGCATACGCTTCGTCGACTGAGACCTTGCCGTTGCGAACGCTCTTCACCTCGCTGCCTCGAAGGATGACGCCGCACTCGATCTCGTCGAGGATTTCAAACTCGTGCGACGCCTTGCGATTGCGGCAAACGACCGCGTTCCTCTTTTTCTCGGCATCTTCTTGCTTGGGTGTCTTGTGAGTCATGTGCAGGATGGTACTGGCGACGGTTTGAATGCGGCAAGAAACTTCGATGCCGACCGGCAGGACGCTTTACTTGCTGGAATTCCGGCCGATAACATGAGCACGCATGCCGCAGCTTTGTACATCCGATCTGGCGTCGCGTTTGGGTCAGCGCGAGACTTTGTGAATTTCGTTGAGGAGTCCTCCCATGCGCTGGGGGCAGAAAGTCCAATACGCGTCGCAGACCGACATTGGCTTTCGGCGCCGCAATAATCAGGACTCGTACGTCGTCAGGCTCAGCCCGGATGCCGAGACGTTTCAGACCCGCGGGCATCTATTTATCGTGGCCGACGGCATGGGAGGCCATGCGGTTGGCGAACTGGCGAGCAAGATCGCCGTGGACACGATTCCGCATGCATACTTCAAGAACCGCGCGGACGACATGCCAGCAGCCCTGATGGCCGCCATTCAGGATGCGAACACGGCCGTGCATGACAAGGGTTCGCAGAATGTCGACTTCCACCGCATGGGGACGACATGTGTCGCGTTGGCGCTCGGCCCGAAAGGAGCAGTGGCTGGGCATGTGGGCGACAGCCGACTGTACCGCGTACGGCGCGATCAGATCGAACAACTGACCTTCGACCACAGCCTGGAATGGGAACTGCTCCGGCACGGGCGGTTGAAGCCCGGTGATCATTTGATGCCCGAGGTCAAGCATGTCATCACACGGTCGATCGGTCCCGAAGCGATTGTTGAACCGGAAGTCGAAGGTCCATTTCCAGTGTGGGCGGGGGATTCCTTCTTGCTCTGTTCGGACGGGCTGACGGGCCTCGTCAAGGATGCCGAGATCGGAGCGATCACCAAACACTTGCCGCCGGTCGAGGCGTGCCGGTTGCTGATCAATCTCGCGAATCTGCGTGGCGGAACGGACAACATCACGGTCATCATCGCTCACGTGGGAGCCTTTCCCGATGGTGTCTCGCCGGAGCCGGACGAGATCCCGGCTGGTGAAGCCGAAGCCGGGCAGTTCGACTGGTTATGGTGGGGCGGTTTGTGGCTCAGTGCATTGACGTTTGCATTGGGAGTTGGCTGGGCCATTCTGCAAGAACAAGAGAGAAATCGGGGCATCGCGCTGGCGACGTTGTCATTGATCGCCGCACTGCTCATCGTGGTGCTGTGGCGGCTCCAACGCCGCAAGCTGATTGACGAGTCGCCGATTAAGCCCGATTCCACAATCCTGTCAAAAGCCTACCGAACTGCTTCGGCCAAGCTGACTCCTGAACTGCTGACGATGCTCAGTAAGTTAGAAGCCGGAATGTGGCAGGCGGCTAAAACGGAAAACTGGACATTCGACAAAGTGTCCAGTGAGGCCGCCAGCCAAACAGCGCAAGAAGCTCTGAATAAAAAACAGTGGCCTGTCGCGCTCAAAGAATTGGCCAAGTCGATTGACCTGCTGATGGTCGGACTTCATCAACATCGCAAGGCGGTGGCTCGCGAGGCCGAGCAGGCCAAGAACGGAACTGGTGCTCCGGCCGCGGGATCGACGGCATCGTGAGGAGGAGCGTCACTGATGTGATTGCTCACGGCAACGTCTTCGAGAGCGGATACGTCGGCCGGTCGGAGGTCCGATTGCTGGCGGCGGGTTTTGCTCGCTGGCTGCTTTCAGGACGGAGGCGATTCGGTTCGGCATCGTCAGCCTCCTTGAGACCACTGCTGCCGCGAAAGGCTCCACTGACACCGATCAGTTCGGGATGTCGAGCGATCTTGTCGCTGAAGACTCGCATGTCGCGGACAATCGGTTCCAGATTGTTCAACAGGATCGACAGCGATTCGGACGAGCGGTTCAGGTTCCGATAGAGTTCCGGATCGCTCACGATCTTTCGCAGCGAGCCGTCTTCGCTGGCAGCGAGTTTCGACAACTTAGCCATTTCGGTCGACAACTGGTCGAGATTCGTCAGCGTGCGATCCAGTTTGGTCATCATCGGTGCGGCGGACTTCGCCAGCGGATCGGTGACGTCTTGCAGGTTGTCAAAATTCTTTTGAGCCGACTCGATCGTGCGGCGAGCCAGCGTGATCGTCTGCCGAGTTTCCTGAGCCAATCCCGGCAAGGATGCCAGCGTTTGTCGCAGATTTTCTTGAGTCTGAGGATCGGCAAAGACTTTGTTCGCCGATTGCAGTGTCTGCCGAGCCTCTTGCATCGTGACCGTGAATTCCTGCAACGAAGCGGCCGCGCGTCCGATGACGGACTTCAGTTGGCCCTGATTTGTATCAAGCAGTCCGTTGATGTTCTGCCCGACCTTCCGCCATTCTTCGCTCGTTTGCTCGAACGAAGCCAGCGCGTTTGTCACCTTCGCGTCCAACTTGCTGACGATCGACAGCGGATCGCTCGGCATCTGCCCTTCGAGCATGGTTCCCGATGCCAGTCGTTTCAAACTGACGCCCGGAGTGAATTCGATCGCCGAATCTCCTAGCAGTGAGGTTGCCAACATTGGCTTCGCGTCGGCTCGCAATGAGTATCGCTCTTGAATGTCGAGGATGACGCCGATGCCACCGCGTTGATCGTCCAGTGCGATCTCGCGAACCGAGCCGATCGTTAGCCCGTTGACCTTCACCGGCGACCCAGCATGCACGCCCGGAGCCGACTCGAAGTGGACTGCGATTTGATAATTTCGCTGCCACAGCGTTTGCAGCTCACCAAATTGAAACACCATCGCCCCGATCAGTGCGAAGGCGATCAGCACGAACAGCCCGACTCGAAATTGAAGTTGGCGGTCAGTCATTGGGAGAAGTCAGAAGTCAGAGGTCAGAGGTCAGAGGTCAGAGGTCAGAGGGTGAGGGCGAGGTTCTTGCCTCTGATTTTTGACTTCTGACTTCTGACTTCTTCCGCATCAGGCGGCGGCGAGTTCCTGCAGACGTTCGCGGGCTTGCCCGTGGACGAACTGCGAGACACGTGGGTCGGGTGATGCGAACGCTTCCTCGGCGGTTCCTTCAAAGACGATTTGTGGCTCGTCTGGCCGAAGCCTCGCGAGCGGATACAGCATGACAACACGATCGGCCACTTTGCGGACGGTCGACATCTCGTGCGTGACGACGATGCTCGTCACCGGCTGCCGCTCGCGAGTCCGCAAGATCAGCTCGTTGATGATGTCGGTCATGATCGGATCGAGCCCCGTGGTCGGTTCGTCGTAGAGTACGATTTCCGGACTGAGCGCCAAAGCACGAGCCAATCCGACTCGTTTTTTCATGCCGCCTGACAGCTCCGCCGGCTTCTTGCCGCAGACGGCTGTCGTTAGACCGACGTCCCGCAGACGATCGTGAACGATTTGCGTCGTCTGCGAATCACTCATTTGTGTGTTGTGCCGAAGTCCAAACGCGACGTTCTCAAAGACCGTCAAGCTGTCGAACAAGGCCGCTCCTTGAAACAGATAGCCGAACCGCAATCGGTCCTTGTGGATTTCATTTTCACGCCGCGAATTCAGTGGCCGACCGAACCAAGAGACATCGCCGTGAGACGTCTCGATCATGCCCATGATCAGCTTGAGCATGACGCTCTTGCCGCATCCCGACTCACCGATCACCACCAGTGTCTCGCCTCGCTGAACCGTCAACGAGATATCACGCAGCACCACCTGCGGCCCAAACGTGCGCGACACACGACGCAGTTCGAGGACCGGCTCGCGGAAGAGCAGCTCGTCAATGGTGCCAAGTTGTGGAACAGTCGCGAAAGTCATTGGTCTTTGGTTCTATTTGTCACCGCATGAGTGAGCGGCACGGCGCTAGCCGCCGGTATTTTTGCTTGTGGAATCCATGGCATGACACTGGTGGCTAGCGCCATTCCGTTCACATTTATTGCCCGTCAAAATAACGAAATCGGGTCAGGCCACAGGATGTAGTACAAGCTCGACTGAAATACGCCGAGGAAAAAATCCAGAATCAAAATCGCCACAAAAGACTGTACGAAGGACTGCGTCGAGGCTCGGCCGACCCCTTCGGCACCTGCGCCGCAGTGAAAGCCTTGATGGCAGGAGATCACCGCGATCGCCGCGCCAAAGAAAAAGCTCTTCATCAGGCCGCATTGCACGTCGTAAATCGCGATGAACTGCCGCGAGTGCTGCCACCAATAAAAACTGTCGACTCCCAGCACCTGAGTGCCGATCAGCCAACCTCCAATAATGCCGACCGCGTCCGCAATCGCCGTCAGCAGCGGGATCAACAGAAAGCAGGCCAGAAACCGTGGCACGACCAGGTACTGAATCGGGCTCGCGCCCAGAGTCCGCAGCGCGTCGATCTGCTCAGTGACGCGCATCGTGCCGAGTTCGGCCGCCATCGACGAACCGACTCGCCCGGCCAACATCACCGCCGCCAGTGTCGGTCCCAATTCGCGGACTAGCGAGGCATTGATGGCCGCTCCCAACTTCGACTCCATCCGCATGAAGTGAAACTGGTCGTAACCCTGGACGGCCAAGACCATGCCGATAAACAGTCCGGTTACGAACACGACCGGAATACTTCGCACGCCAACTTCATAGAACGACTGCGTCAGCACGCCACGTCGTGGCAAGCCCGCCAGCATCGACCGTACGACGCTCCACGCAAACAGCGATTGATCCCCCAAAGCGGCGATCGCATCCACACTCACTCGCCCCAGCAAGTGAATCGGCGTCTCGCGCGGCTTAACGATCGGAACCGAAGCCATCCTTGGCCACTCGCTATCAACGCGGGTCGGAAAAGTCGCCGAGGCAGAACATCGCCCCGATCTGAAGAGGCGGGAATTTAGCCAACATCACGAGATCAGGGCGAGACCACTTTCGCGGCGAACAGGCCGATGAAACGCTTTTCTCCTGGTCCCTACTCCTCATGATGCTCCTCACATCATCACGCAGATAGCGAACGCCGAGGGAATCAAGCTGATGAAATTTGGTCGTTCAACGAGTCGTGCAAGAGACGGGAATCTCGGTAAGAACACTGCCGCGGTTCAGTTGTCCGAACTCTTGAGTGAGTTCAGAAACTCCTGGGCGGGCTGAAAGTCGGGCTTCAATTTCAGCGCGGTGTTCAGGTGCTCGATCGCTTGCCCAAGCTGCTGCATGTTTGCGTACACGCGGCCGAGTCCAAAGTGCGCTTCGACACATTGTGGGTCCAGTTCCAGTGCCTTGAGAAAGCGTTTCTCAGCCAGCTTGAGTTGGTCCAACTGCAAGAGGGCCTCCCCGAAATTCACCTGGAGCTGCCAAACCCGTGGCTCCAATTCATCGGACCTCTCAAACTCGCGAACTGCTTCGGAAAACTTTCCTTGTTGCATGGCGAGGGCACCCAGAGTCAAACGCGCGGAGGCCTGATAGCGCTTGGCCCGCACATCTTCCGGAGCGGCGCGATCGGAACGCTCGAACAATTCAATGGCCTGCCGCACATTGCCGGATTGAAACTCGACCACACCGAGGTTAAGCAATAACGTGGGATTTTCCGGGTCGAGCCGTCGCGCCTCGTCAAATTGCCGCTGAGCCTCGTCACGCCGTCCCATTTCATACAGAGTCACCGCAAGATTACTGCGAATTGTGACGTTGTACGGTCGCGACTCGCTCGCAGTCTGCAAATCCCTGAGAGCTGCTGGATAGCGTTTGGCCTCTCGCAGAGCGTTCCCCCGCAGATTGCAAGCGAGCGCGTGTTTCGGATCATCGTGCAAGATTTTCTTGGTGATCGCGACTGCTTCCTTTTGTCGAGCGTCCTTATTTGGACCTTCCGTTGTTCCCATCAGAACATAGGCTAAGCTCATTTGAGCCGTTCTGAGTGTCGGCTCGATTTTCAGCGCCTGCCGATAATGTTCGATCGCCGCTTCCGCGTCCCCTTGTTTTTGAAGCGCGATGCCCAGGTTGTGGTAGGCGATGGCATTCTGTGGTTCAACCCGAAGGGCATGCTCAAACAACGTCTGCGTATTCCGCCAGTGCTCGACTTGAGCGTGAGTAACGATCGACAGGCTTGCCAAAACCAGCGTCGTGGTGCCAGAGACCACCGTTCGCCACCGATCACTGTGGGCCAGAAATTCACTGACAGTCCAAACCACACCCCAGAACAGTCCAATCAATGGAAAGTAGGTATAGCGGTCGGCACGCTGCTGCACTCCGACCTGGACAATGCCAATCACTGGCGTGAGCGTTCCGAAAAACCAGCACCACCCGACCCAAGCCGCCGGCAGACGCTGACGAAATCGAAACAAAACGGCGCTCGCGGCTAACAGGATCACGAAAGCCACACTCGCTTCGATGAACGAAATCTTATCTTGCGGGTGGCGATAGATGACCGACAGGTCGGTGGGCCAGACCGTGTCCCACAAGTACAAGCCATAGGCCAGCACGGCATTCGCGATGCGAACCGGAATGCTGATGCTCTGTAGCGACGAGACCGCTCCCCCTTTCGACTGTGCCAGCAGCGCCGCAATCGAGACTCCCAGAATCACGACGAACATTGGCCACTTTTCCAGACACAACTGTGGCCAGGTTCGCGGTGTGACCGTGAGCGGAATGGCGCTAGTCACCGACGTCGCGGTGTCGCTATCTTCCGGCGGAATACCGGCGGCTAGCGCCGTGCCGCTTACTTGCCCCGTGCTCGCGACGCGACGGAGCGGCCAATAGTCCAGCAGCAGAAGCAGAAACGGAAAGGTCAGCAACATCGACTTGGACAAGAGGCTGAGCACCAGGAACAGGACGCTCCACCAATAGGCTCGCCGTGAGCCACGTGCATAACTGAGATAGGCGTGCAGAGCCAGCAGGCCAAACACGGTGAACAAGACATCTTTCCGTTCAGACACCCAGGCGACAGACTCCACATGCAGAGGATGCACCGCGAACAACAATGCCACGACAAATGCCCGCCAAGGCCATGCCGGGGCAATCCGAATCAGCAAGTGGAACAGAAGCAGCGTATTGATTATGTGCCAAGCCAGATTCGTCGCATGAAATCCAGCCAAACTTAAGCCGTACAAATTCCGATCTAACATCAGTGACAACCACATCAGCGGATGCCAGTTCGCCCCCTCGAATGTGGAGAATGCCCATTTCGCGTTTTCCCACGAAAGCCCTTGCCGAACGAAGGCGCAGCCGGTCACATAGGACGGATCGTCATATGCCACGAACTCGCTTTCAAACACCGGCCAAAACGCACCAAGCGTCAGGATCACTAGCAGGAACGCGCGCATGAGGTTGTTCAAAATGGCTTCCCTTTCCTCCCTACCGAACGCGGCGTGTGGCCGCAACCACGCCGAACCGACCGATCAAGATATGATCACATGCGTTTATTTGTTCGAAGTCTTGAGTGAGTTCAGTAATTCCTGGGCGGGCTGAAAGTTCGGGTTCAATTTCAGCGCCATGTTCAAGTGCTCGATTGCCGATCCAAGCTGGCGTGTTGTGGCGTACACACGACCGAGCCCAAAGTGAGCTTCGATGGATTGCGGGTTTAATTCTAGTGCTAAGAGAAAGCGCTTCTCGGCCTCATTGAGATGGTTCAATTCCAAGAGAGTTTCGCCGAAGGCCACCTGAAGCTGCCAAACCCGTGGCTCCAATTCATCCGACTGCTCTAGCTCTTGCACAGCTTCTGAGAACTTTCGTTGTTGCATAGCGAGGACACCCAGTCTCAACCGCGCGATTGCGAGATAGTGCTTTGCCCAGGGGCGGTTTGGGGCGACGTAGTAAGCCTCTTCAAACAGTTTAACGGCCTGACGCAGATTGCCATTTTGGAATGCGATGGCTCCGAGATTGAGCAACAACGTGGGGTTCTCCGCATCAAGCCGCAACGCCTCGTCAAATTGCCGCTGAGCCTCGTCGCGTCGTCCCATGTCATATAGAGTCACCGCAAGATTGGTACGAAATGTCGCGTTGTCCGGCCGCGATTCGCATGCGATCTGCAGACTTGTGAGAGCCTCCTCATAGCGTCCGGCTTTTCGCAGAGCATTACCCTCCAGATTACGGGCAACTGGTTGTTTCGGATCGGCATTCAAGATTCTTTTGGTAATCGCGGCAGCCTCAGCGTGCCAAGCGTCCTTATTGGTTTCATTGGCGTTCTCCATGAGGGCGACGGCTAAGCCCAATTGAATCTGAATCAAAGTTGGCTCGATCTTCATCGCTTGACGGTAATGAGTGATTGCTGCTTCGATATCCCCTTGTTTTTCCAGCGCGGCACCTAGGTTGTAGTGGGCGACGGCATTGTTTGGTTCGACCGTAGCCGTCCATTGTGGGAAAACTGGTGGTGCGTTGGAAAGCGAGTTGTTCTAGAAATCCGCGATGAGTGCGGAGCTTGAACAGGGTGTCGATCGG
>JAYVSP010000530.1:0-9684 GCA_043775215.1 Planctomyces sp.
AGGGCTTCTTATTGTTGTTCTATTCGTCACCCAGGGCTTCGCCCTGGGCTATCGAGTTGCACCCCTTTGGGGCAAAAACAAGACTGCGCAACTTCAAAACTGACGCTTCGGGTTAAATGAAAGTACAGCCTTCCCAAATTGAAACATTGGCCTGCCCCAAATGGACGCCCGGTTGCGGCAGTTTGACACTCGGTGAGCCGCGACCAACAATCGCCGCCTTAATCGTGGTGCATGCGGCTCGCGTGCCAACCATCCAACACACGCGAGCCGCGTTTCCCACGATCCCAGCCAATCTCCGCGGAGCGCTCGTCATGTCGGAAAGCGGTCGTCGTACCAATTCGCCGCACTTGTGGGCGCTGCTCTTGATTCCAATCGTGATCGCTGCCGCAATGTGGCTGCGGATGCCGAAGCCGCCGGGACCGAGGCCGCCCAATGGCGAAGTGACCACGCCGATTGATCCTGTTCGCGCGATCGAACTGAACAACGATGCGCTCGCACTACTGGAGAACGGTCAGTACGACGCGGCGGCCGAGAAATTCGGCGCACTCCACAAAACCTTGCACGATGAGCCATCGGTGAGAGTCAACTGGGCGATTGCATCGATTTTGGCCATTGCTCCCGAAGCGTTGGACAAAACCCGCGATCCAGAGAAGTTCCAAAGCGGTCGCGCGCGAGCGGCAGCCGCAACCGAACAGCTCGGCCAAACATCCGCGATCGGCAAATTGCTGACGGCTCGACTCGCCGAGCATCAAGACAGTCGCGTTCAGGTCATCGACCACTTAGACGCTGCCGCCAAACTGGCCGACGGCGATCCGGCCTTCGAGGTCGAGATTTATTTGGCCTCGCGCGCCGATGATGACCAACAGCGGCAAGACCGAGGTGTCGCCGCCTTGAAACGTGCGGGCGAAAAAGCTCCCGACAATCTGTGGCTCCTGACGGAATTGGTTGTGGCTCAGGCGATGGCCAAAGATGTCAGCGTCGCCACCACCTTGGCCCGTCTGAAACAAAGCAGCCAGCCGTTTGTCGAAATGATCCAGACTCTGCGGAAGATCAACATGCTCGACTTGTTCACGAAGGCCGAGGCGGCCGTGAGCCAGGAGGACTGGAACACCGTCACGCGAAATGCGCGGCTGGTGTCGAACCTGCTCAAGCCGGAGATCGCCACCAAGCTGGATCAGCGCCGCGTCGTGAAGCATTTGCTGGAGTATGTGGTCCACGATTTCACGGAGGAGTGGTCTGCACAACACGCCGCAGCTTTGGCCTCGTCCACCAGTTCGAGTCCGTCGGTTAACATCTCGTTTGCCGAGGCGGCAGCAGCCGATCAATTGCCGCCACTGGCCGGCATTCGCGACGTGAAGATCGCCGACTTCGACCTCGACGGCCGCTGGGACGTGATTGTCTTGCTGAGCGGCCAAGTCATTGTTTTTGGCCAGTCAGGAGCGGCGAGTGAAGGTCGGTGGACAACGTTGTGTGAGGCCGTGGTTCCCAGCGGCATGAACAAGTTGGTCGCCTGCGATCTCGACCGCGACACGGAAGAGACGCCGGACGAGCATCGTTTCATCGGACAACCGAAAACGCCCGCCGAGAAAGCTCCCGACGGCGCGGCCGAGCGTGTCGAGGACGCCGACATCGACTTATTAGTTTACGGTGATGACGGCGTGCTGTTCGTGCGGAACGTGTTCGACAAAGAAAACAAGACTCGGTCACTGGAATCGGTCAGTCAAGACGCTGCGTTTGAAGCTTTGCGCGGCGTGCTGGCGATCGTGCCAACCGACATCGACCACGACGGTGATTTGGATTTGGTGATCTCCAGCGGGTCGGGAATGTCGATCTGGCAAAACAACGACAGCCGCGAGCACACGAAATTCACCGACATCTCCGCACGCTCGGCACTGCCACCGAGCGACCTCAAGGCCACCGTGCTGCTGCCAGTCGATTGGAATTTCGACGTGCAAACCGATGTGCTCGTGACCGGGCCGGATGTCGCGAAGCCGGGCTATTTGGAAAATATCTCGCATGGTCGGCTGAGATGGCGCGAGTGGCCTGCGTCCGAATTGAATATCGCCAACGTGCAGTCTCTGTATTTGCAAAGCTTGCAGCAACCACGTTTGCTTTGGGACTTACTGGGTCCAAGATCGGGACGTGGCCTGCGACAGTGGGATTTTGACAACGACGGCCGGCGCGATCGACTGTCGTGGAATGCGCAAAATGTGTTTCGCAAGGAGTTCAGTCTTTCAGGCGATACACCGGAACTGTCACTGGTGGGGACCGCGATCAGCGGCGTCAACATTTGTGAGATTGCGGACTTGGATAACGATGGCGATGAAGATGTTTTGATCATCACCGATCAACGGCCAATCTGGATTCGCAACGACGGCGGCAATAAGAACGGCTGGATTGATCTCTCGATCCGGGCCGACAAGGACCGCAAGCCGCAGCGGGACAGCGAGCGAGTCAACATTCATGGCCTCGGTAGTTTGCTCGAAGTGCGGGCGGCCGGACTGCCGGAACTGCCGGGGCGGAAGTCGCACATTCGTGTCGTCGAAGGGCAGTCCACGCATTTCGGACTCGGCTCCGTCAAGCAAGTGGATGCGGCGCGCATCGTATGGACGAACGGCATTCCGCAGAACATTCTTCATCCGAAAGCCGGCCAGCCGATCGCGGCTCAGCAGATTCTGAAAGGCTCGTGCCCGTACCTCTACACCTGGGACGGCGAGCAGTTCGCGTTTTACACCGACTGCTTGTGGACCGCTCCGATTGGCCTGCAACTGGCAGAAGGGGTCTTGGCTCCATCACGCGAGTGGGAGTACCTCAAGATCGACGGCGACCGACTGCACGAAGTTGACGGCGAGTACCGTTTAATGCTGACAGAAGAACTCTGGGAGGCCGCCTACTTCGATCAAGTCCGTTTGTTGGCGGTCGATCATCCGGCCGACATCGAAATCTATACGAACGAGAAAGTCGGCCCGCCGAGCATCTCCGAATTCAAACTGCATCCGGTTCGGCAGCGACACGTCCCGGTCGCGGCTCACGATCATCGCGGCCGAGATGTGCTGGCCAAAATCGCTCGGCGCGACGAGCAGTATCTTCGCGCGTTTGACAAGATCATTCAGCAAGGACTGGCCGAGGAACATTTTATTGAACTCGACCTCGGCGACTTGCAAGATGCTCACTCAGTCACGCTGTTTCTGACCGGTTGGATCTTCCCGACCGACACGTCCATCAATGTCTCGCTGTCGCAGAACCCCGATCGCGATGCACCGAAGCCGCCGGCGATTTGGGTCGTGGACGAGGCAGGTAACGCAGAGACGCAGAATCGCGGAGACGCAGAGAAAGCGGAGACGAAATGGCGCGTGGCGATTCCGTACATTGGCTTTCCTGGGGGCAAGACAAAGACGATTGCCATTGATGTGAGTGAAGCGCTGGGACTGGGCAAGCGTGAGATTTCAAATTCCAAATCTCAAATCTCAGATTTCAAATCAAAAATCAATAATCAAAAATCAAAAATCAATAGTCGCCTCCGCATCGTCACTTCGATGGAACTCTATTGGGACGAGATGTTCTTCACCGTCGACGAGCCGCCAGCCGAGTTCCCAATCACGGAAATGCCGATGCTCTCGGCCGACCTTCAGTACCGCGGTTTCTCCGCGCGGCTGCCACATCCAGAGTTCGGGCCGGAGCGGTTTGATGCGTCGAACGTCACCACGGCACCTCAGTGGCCGCCGATGGGCGGCAAGTTCACTCGCTACGGTGACGTGACCGAACTACTCACCGAATCCGATGACCGGCTGGCGATCTTCGGTGCAGGAGACGCCGTGACGATCCGCTTCCGAGTGAATCAGCCCCAAGAAAAACTCCCACTCGGTTGGAAACGGGACTTCGTGCTGCACAACGTCGGCTGGGACAAGGACGCCGACCTCAACACGATCTACGGCCAATTCGTTGAACCGCTGCCATTCCGAGCCATGCGCGGCTACCCCGACCCCACCGGCACGGAGTTTCCCGATACGCCCACTCACCGCGATTATTTACGCCGCTTTCAAACCCGCGAACAAAATCGGAAGGCATTCTGGATCGGTCCCCATTTGGAGTGCGGGGATGCATCCCCGCTTTCCTTTGCGGCGGAGCCGCTTTCCTTGGACCCGAATCAGCGGCTCGACTCAACGAAAGAAAAGCGGCTCCGCCGCAAGTAAAAGCGGGGATGCATCCCCGCACTCCAAAGTTTGCCGCACTCCAAGGGTGAAACCATGACGCCACTCGATCGGTTTCTGCATGAGCACCAGCGTTTGACACGCAGATTTTTTCTTAGCTTGAATGCCGTCGGCGCAACACTGCTTGCCGCCGGGCCGCAAGCGGCAAAGGCAGAGGAGTTCGCGCCGGAGTTGGCTGCGGCGGTTGAAAAGCTCGAAGCGTTTCTGACTCCGCCGGATCAATTCCGCGATGTCTCGCGCGGCAAGCCGCTGCCGCACTCGTTGCCGGAGGAGAAGCGGACGGAAGTCGGACTCACGCGCGAGACGTGGCGGCTGGAAGTCACCTCCGACTCGGAACAACCGGCACGCATCAAAAAGCCGATGACGAAGGCCGACGGCACCGCACTCGATTTTCCGGGGCTGATGCAGATGGCCGAGACTCATGCGGTGCGGTTCGCGAAAGTGATGACGTGCCTCAACATTGGCTGTCCGCTGGGGACCGGCATTTGGGAAGGTGTGCCATTGCGCGAGATCATCTGGCGCACGCAGCCGGTCGAGAATTTGCGGCGTGTGTTTTACTACGGGTATCACAACGACGATCCGAAGCAGATATTTCGCAGCTCGCTGCCGATTGGCCGGGTGCTCGAAGACCCCTACGACCTGCCGCCCGTGATCCTGTGCTACAAGCTCAACGGCCAGTTCTTGTCGCCCGAACGAGGCGGGCCGGTGCGTGTCGTCGTGCCCGAAGCGTATGGCTTCAAGTCCATCAAGTGGCTCAGTCACATCGTGCTGACGAACCTCGCGTTCGCGAATGACACGTACATCGACGGCAACAACGATGTCGATAGCCCGCTGAAATCGTTTGCCGCGACTCTTTCCGTTCCGAAGAAAATCACCGCGAGTCAACCGATTCCGGTTACCGGTTATGCACAGGTCGGCATCTCTGGACTGAGCAAAGTCCAAGTTTGGTTCTGTCCGAAAGACCAAGAACCAGCCAACGATCCGAACTTCACCACGGCGACATGGAGCGACGCGAACATCTTGCCACCGCCGAAGTCGTGGGGCGGCGGCTTGCCCGCCGAGAGAATTCCGGCCAACACGCTCGGATTCGACGAGAACGGCCGTCCGAAAACTTGGCCAATGAGACTGAGCAAAGTTCACTGGGCCGCGCTGCTGCCGGGCCTTCTCACAGGCGAATACACGCTTCGTTCGCGCACCGTCGACGAGAAGGGAATTGCCCAACCAATGCCGCGCCCGTTCCGCAAGTCGGGCCATGCGGCAATCGAGTCAGTGAGTATCACCGTCACTCCGTAGGTTCGACGCTCATCTCTGCGCGACCTTTACCGAATCTTCGTAGAGGGTGTCGGGGCAAATGTCTTGCTCATGCGGCCAGACGACGGTTCCATGTAGCACGCGTGCTCGCTTGAAGTAGTGGATGTCCTGAAACTCCTTAAACACACCAAATGTCAGCAGGTGTGCGGAGTCGAAAATGCCGACCTCGCCATTCGTAAAAGTAATTTCCAGCTTATAGTCGTCCTTTGGCAGGACAGCCTTAACGCGGGGATTCATGGTCACCTCAGCGGTTCGATCTTGAACGGTTGCTGGCCATTTAAGGCAAGTTCCCAATCCGCAATGAGATCATCCCGATGTATCTCGATCCACGCCAGCACCATCTTCATCTTTCCCGGAGGCAGAAATCCTTCCAGCACTTCCCCCTCTGGTATGGCAATAACGGCCTCATCATTTTGATACTGCGCGTGGAGATGCGGGCGATGATGCCGTCTGTTGTCCAGAAAATACAACGACACAATGATGCCGTAGAACATCGAGATCGTCGGCATCTGAGCCGCCTTTCTTCGCCCAAAGTCAGCCGTGTTCTGGTCACGCACTGGCACCGATGAGTTCCGGCAAAGGCGCGGCGATCTCGTTGGGAAGCAACTCTTCAACGAAACCCTTGAGGTGCGCCGCGCGGTTGGACTGCTGCAGCTTCTTCAAGGCTTTGGACTCGATCTGGCGAATGCGTTCGCGAGTCACTTTGAAGATGCGGCCGGTTTCCTCCAGCGTGTAGCTGTAGCCGTCGCCCAGTCCGTAACGCAGGCGAATGATTTCTCGTTCGCGGTACGTCAGGCTGCGGAGCACGACGTCAATCTTGTCCTTGAGCATTTCGTGCATCGCGGCTTCGGCCGGGCTGCCGTGGTGCGAGTCTTCCAGGAAGTCGCCGAACGCACTGTCCTCGCTCTCGCCGACGGGCGTGTCGAGGCTGATCGGGTGCTTCCAGGTCTTCATGATCCGCTCAGTCTCCTCGACCGACAGGCCGACGGCGACCGCGAGTTCTTCCATGCTCGGTTCGCGGCCGGTCTCTTGGCGAATGTGCTCGCTCTTGGCCTTGAGTTGCGAGATGCTCTGGAACATGTGGACCGGAATACGGATCGTGCGGGCGTGGTCGGCGACGGCCCGCGTGATGGCTTGCCGAATCCACCAGGTGGCATACGTCGAGAACTTGTAGCCGCGACGGTACTCATACTTCTCGACACCGCGCATCAGGCCGGCGTTCCCTTCCTGGATCAGGTCCAGAAAACTGAGGCCGCGGTTGCGGTACTTCTTGGCGATCGAGACCACCAGCCGCAGGTTTCCGCCAGACAGTTTTTGCTTGGCCTCGGTCCATTGATCGAAGCGGCGCTTGATGGTCTTCGAGCGTTGAATGAAATCAACGGCAGGCTCGCTGACCATCACCACGAGTTCGTCCAATTCCTTTTGCAGGACCGAGGCGTCTCGCGTCACGACCGTGCGGCCATCCAATAGATTCTTGCCGTAGTTGTGGCGATGATGCCCACCGTGCGGCTTCTTGGATTCTTCGATCATGCGGACGAGCTGTTCCATGCGCTCGGCGATTTGGTGCATGCGTTTCATGACCGGCTGCAAGCGCTGAGTGCGGATCGAAAGTTCTTCGATCAGCGTACACATCTTGCGACGTCGCATGACGCGGCGATGCTTGGCCGCTTTCTTATCGGCGGCCAAGGCATTCGGATCGACTGTGATCCGTTGATCCCGCTGATGATCCTCGAACAACAGCTTGAGCAACGGCAGGTTCTTGGGCATGCGGCCTTCGATTTGTTCCTTGCGCGTGTTCTCGGTTTCCGAGGTGCGCAGCGTGCGTTCAAAGGGCAATTGTTTGAGATTGACCTTTTCGAGCGTCTCGATGCCCATTTGCAGGGCGAAATCGGATTCCATGATGCCGCGACGGAATCGCTTGCGAGTGATCTCGATCTGTTTGGCGAGATAAATCTCCATACGACGTGTCAGCAGCGGGATGTTGCCCATCTGGCTGAGGTACATGCGGATCGGATCGCGCGACAGCAGCGCCCGCTCTTCCTGCGCCGTGAGTTTGGGCGCGGGAACCGGTTCGGCCGATTCTTTCGGGACGACCGCGTCGGGGTCATCGATCGGCACGTTCTGATCATGGATCAAATCCATGTTGGTCTCTTCGAGCCAAATCAAAAGTTCGTCGACCATTTTGGGGTCGCCACCTTCGTCCGGCAGATACCGATCAACCATTTGAAAGGTCATGACGCCGTTCTTACGGGCCATTTCGATCAACAAATTGAATTTTTCATCCAAGCGATGCACGGGAAACTCCTTTTGGGTTGACGGAAAGAACGCACGTCCCTTTGCGATCGTCGTTCAACTCAATTTTGTGACTGACTTCAACAGAACCTCATCCAACAGAACCTAAATGGCGCCAACAATCAACCGAAGACAATCACTTGACGCCAAACTTTCGGAAAATGGCCAGCAAGGCCAACCGCACTCACTCAAAGCGACGTCTACTGACCGTTGCCAAGCGACCTGCGACTCACCCGATGCAACATGCGGCTCGGCGTTACCGTCCAAAGCCAGGCTTGGCGCGAACCAACGTGCTCCACGGTTGCTTTCCATCCGCAGAATCGACTCATTGTTTCGGGAACGAATCCGTAATCGAACGCGTTCCATTTGCACCAAGACTCATTCATTTCGGGGAGAATCAACAAGCGGATACAGGCAAGCGGGCTCTCTTTGATCGAATCCTTTCTCTCAACGTGAGAACCAAATTCATTGCGTCCAACGTTGGAATGCGACAACGTCGCCACACTCCACTGGTCGCCTTGCGGGGAGTTCAGAAAGTCTCCTCCGCACGCGGCGGCCAAAAATCGAAGGGAGCATCCTATCAAACGAACCTCGCGTATCCAGCAAAAAAGATTCTCGCTCCGAAAATTTTCCCGGAACTGGCAACGCGGTCATTCTTCGGCGCTGAAAGCATGCCGTCAACCACTTTATCAATTTCGCCGCCAGGACAACGAAGATCGACTCTTGCAGCAGCCTGCTGAAACTCTCGTCCGAGGTTCGCTACATTGCTTGCAATCAGGCTGACTCTGCGGCGGAGATTTTCCCTCAACTGTTCCCAATTTGGAGAAAACCGAGATGTCTCGAACGCCAGTTATGGCCGACAAATTGCCGCCCTTGTTTCTCGATCTGCTGGGAGACGACTACGAAATTTTGCCCTGGGATGTTGCTTCTCAATCGGACTCGCTGCTCCGCGCCGAGGCGCTGATCACGTATGGGCATCCGCGCGTCGATGGCCCGCTGCTGGATCGGGCTTCCAAGGTGCGTGTCATCAGCAATCATGGCGTCGGAGTCGATCACATTGAGGTTGCCGCCGCGAATGCCCGGAACATTCCTGTCGGCAATACGCCCGGATGTTTAGATGGCGCGACGGCCGATCTGACGTTTGCATTGATCTTGGCAACAGCACGGAATGTGGTAATCGGCGACCAATTCGCACGCAGTCCCGAATTTACCGTTTATGAACCATCGCTGTTGATCGGGAAAGAAGTTCACGGCGCGACGCTCGGCATCGTCGGTTTGGGACGCATCGGCAAGCAGGTTGCCCGGCGAGCGCGCGCGTTCGACATGCACATCATTTACCACAACCGCCGCCGCGACCTGGCTGCAGAGGCCGAATACTCCGCCGAATACCGCAGCCTCGACGACCTCTTGGCCGAGAGCGATTTTGTCACACTCAACTGTCCGCTCACGCCGGAGACAACCGGCTTGATCTCGACTGCGCAATTCGCCGCGATGAAACGTTCGGCCATTTTGATCAACATGGCTCGCGGCGCGGTGGTCGACACCGACGCCCTGTACGAAGCCCTCAGCATTGGCCGCATTGCCGGAGCCGGCGTTGATGTCACTCAACCCGAACCGCTGCCGCGCAATCACCCGTTGCTGCGACTGAGCAATCTCGTCCTCACGCCGCATCTGGGCAGTGCGTCCGATTGCACTCGCCGCCGGATGATCGAGATGACGATCGAAAACCTCCGCGCCGGATTGGGCGGCCAGTCGCTGCCGTATCAAGTTTCCTAGTGCGTCTTCAAGACTTAAATCACGGGTTGTGAGAGGCAAGGCTCTAGCCGGCGTCAGCCGGCGGACATCCCCCACTTCTGAAGACAATTTTTGA
>JAYVSP010000531.1:0-7361 GCA_043775215.1 Planctomyces sp.
TTCGAGGGGACGGGCTCGGTGACCGTGGATGCGGGCAAGTTCACGAACGCGGCGCTCAACCTTAACGTGGCGGCAACGCCTGACACGGTCACGATCGACACCCAGAACCCGACGGTGACAATCAACATCGTCGACACCACTCTGAGTGATAGCGACAACTCCTCGAACGTGACGTTTGTGTTCAGCGACGCGCCAGTCGGATTCGAGATCGGCGACATTTCGGCGACCAACGGCGTGATGGGCAGTCTGGTAATGGACACGTCCACCACCTATCACGCGACGTTCACGGCGAACGACAACTTCGAGGGGACGGGCTCGGTGACCGTGGATGCGGGCAAGTTCACGAACGCGGCGCTCAACCCCAACGTGGCGGCGACGCCGGATACGGTCACGATCGACACCAAGAACCCGACGGTGACGATCAACATCGTCGACAGTTCTCTGAGCGACAGTGACAACGCTTCGAACGTGACATTCGTCTTCAGCGAGGCTCCGGTTGGTTTTGAGCTTGGAGATATTACGGCGACCAACGGTGTGATGAGCAGCCTCGTGATGGACACGTCGACGACTTACCATGCGACGTTCACGGCGAATGATGACTTCGAGGGGACCGGCTCGGCGACCGTCGATGCAGCCAAGTTCACCGATGCGGCACTGAACGACAACGTGGCGGCAACTCCGGATACGGTCACGATCGACACCAAGAATCCGACAGTGACGATCAACATCGTCGACAGCTCTCTGAGCGACACTGATAACGTCTCGAACGTGACCTTCGTGTTCAGCGAGGCTCCGGTTGGCTTTGTGCTTGGAGATATTACGGCGACCAACGGTGTGATGAGCAACCTGGTGACGGACACGGCCACGACTTACCACGCGACGTTCACGGCGAATGACGACTTTGAGGGGACTGGCTCGGCGACTGTCGATGCGGCCAAGTTCACCGATGCAGCGCTCAACGACAACGTGGCGGCAACTCCGGACATGGTCACGATCGACACCAAGAACCCGACAGTGACGATCAACATCGTCGACACTTCTTTGAACGATAGCGACAACTCGTCGAACGTGACGTTCGTCTTCAGCGAAACGCCGGTGGGCTTCGTGCTGGGCGACATTACGGCGACCAATGGCGTGATCAGCGGCTTGGTGATGGACACGGCCACGACTTTCCACGCGGCGTTCACGGCGAACGACAACTTCGAGGGGATGGGCTCGGTGACAGTGGCTGCGGTCAAGTTCACCGACGCGGCGCTCAATGACAACGTGGCGGCAACGCCGGACACGGTTTCGATCGACACCAAAAACCCGACGGTGACGATCAATATCGTCGACAGCTCTCTGAGCGACAGTGACAACGCTTCGAACGTGACATTCGTCTTCAGCGAGGCGCCGGTTGGTTTTTTGCTTGGAGATATTACGGCGACCAACGGTGTGATGAGCAGCCTCGTGATGGACACGTCAACGACTTACCATGCGACGTTCACGGCGAATGATGACTTCGAGGGGACCGGCTCGGCGACCGTCGATGCAGCCAAGTTCACCGACGCGGCACTCAATGACAACGTGGCGGCAACTCCGGATACGGTCACGATCGACACCAAGAACCCGACTGTGATCTCGAGTACGCCTAGCACGGCCGGGCCAACCAATGCGGACAGCCTGACGTTTACGTTGACCTTCAACGGTTCGGTGATGAACGTGAGCCCGGACGACTTTGAATTAACCGGCACCGCGGCCGGTACGGTTGCCGGCGTGAACATCAGCAGCGGAACAACTTTTGTAATCACTGTGGACACGATCACAGGGGACGGGACGTTGCGGCTCGACCTGAAATCAGGGACCAACGTGCAGGACTCTGCGGGCAACAGTGTGGCGGCATTCACGAGCGGAGGTGTCGTCACAATCGACAACACGCCCCCATCACTGCCGGTGGACACCAACGGTCCCACGGGAGGATCAGTGGACGAAGAGTTGCCGAGTGGCACGACGGTGGGCATCACGGCCTTTTCGACGGACGCCCCGCCATCCGCGATCACCTATATCCTGACCGACGACGCGGGCGGACGCTTTTCCATCGACGTGTCGAGCGGCGTCGTCACGACGGGGGCAACGCGCATCGACTTTGAGACAGACGGCGGCAGTAAGAACTTAACGGTCAAGGCGACGGATGCCGCGGGGAATTTCTCGATGGCGACCTTTACCGTCGTGATCAATGACATTCGAGATTCTGCCGATTTCGGCGATGCCCCGACTGCGGCTCAGAGCGGCTTCGCCAGCAGTTATCCCACGACCTTCGCGCAGGATGGAGCTCGGCATTTGGTTGGTTCGGGATTGTTTCTGGGAAGTGTTGATTCGGATGTTGATTCCGATGGGCAGCCCAACGCGGCAGCCACGGGAGATGATATTCATGGTACCGACGATGAAGACGGCGTGGTGTTTCCCACATTTTTCACCACCGGTTCGACGGCGGCGGTCACGGTGACCGCATCGGGCGTGGGTAAGCTGGATGCGTGGATCGACTTCAATCGCGATGGGGACTGGAACGATGCTGGCGAACAAATCGCCACGACCCTGCCGGTCATCGCAGGAGCCAACCCAGTAGCTTTCACCGTCCCGGCCGGCGCGAAATCGGGGGCCACCTTTGCACGCTTCCGTCTGACCGTTTCGGGCCAGGACATTATGGGCGGGTTGTTGAAACCGACCGGCTTAGCCAATGACGGCGAAGTCGAAGATTATTCTGTCGCCATTGTTTCCCCAGGAACTGCCGTGGCCGTGCTAAATCCCGGAACCGGTTTGCTCCTCGTGATGGGAACGTCCCGCGACGACCAACTGCATTTCCATTCGCAAACTGTCAGGGGCGTTTCCTACATCAATGTGCAACGCGGCAGCGTGGTTCTTGGTAACTTTAAGGCGGATGACGTCAGCCGCCTGCTGGCGTTCGGGATGGAAGGCAACGATACCATCCACGTCGATATTCTGAAGTCCATTGTCGCGGAACTGCATGGCGACGCCGGCAATGATGCTCTGCTCGGTGGGAAAGGAAATGACGAACTTTTCGGTGGCGAGGGCAACGACAAACTGGACGGCAACGGCGGCAATGACAAATTGTTCGGCGAAGCCGGGAAAGACATGCTCAACGGCGGCGTTGGGAACGACGTGTTGGTGGGAGGCGCAGACAACGATATGTTGGTCGCCAACTCGGGACGCGATGTGCTGATTGGGGGCACTGGTGCCGACAAGTTGACGGGCAGTGGTGGTGATGATTTGTTGATTGCCGGGAGCACCGCTTACGACACCAGCGTCGCCGCTCTCATGTCGATCCTCAGCGAATGGAGCAGCGCGTCAAGCTATGAGACGCGAGTGGCCCATTTGCGCGGCACCGTTCCTCCGCCATTGAGTCCACCGGCCCAGAATGGGGGCGTTCTGTTGACGGCAGGAGTTACGGTCGTCGACGATTTTGTTAAGGATTCCCTGACCGGCAGTGGCGCACGCGACTGGTTCTTCGCCGATTCCGGATTGGCCACCAAGGACAGCCTGCTGGGCCGAGTCACCTCTGGACTGTTGATCGAATTGCTCGACGACCTCTAAGCCAAGCATCTCCCGGCCATGCTTCATGGCCTTGCCGCTAAAGTTGCATGGCCTCGGCGTACGTGCGGCAATGTATCTTTGCTTTGCAGCGGAACCGCTTTCCATTCCAGTGAATCAGTAACAGAACGCAACGCACGAAAAACAGCGTCGCAGAAACCAAAGCGGTGATGCACCATGAATGCACCACTACGGATTTAATCGCGGCACAGTTGACGTGATCGGCCAATGCTTTGTTGATGCTCGGCACCTACCAGGCGAGGCTGCGTCGAGCCGTAGCATTCCGGGTAGTTACTGCACCAGTCCCTTTGTCAGTTCCATGAAGGCCGTTTCCAAGTTCACTTCTTCTTCGCGGAAGAGGGTGAGCTTGAAGCCGTGCTCCAGCAGCAGGGTCGGGAGTTCGCTGTAGTCCAGGACGTCGGAGTTGAGAGTCGCGAAGATCGTTCCGTTCTTGATATCGAGCGAGTTCACGCCGCTGTGTTGTTCCAGCAGCATGGCGGCGGCCTCGGTCCGGTCTTTCACGCGGATGAGCAGCAAGATGCTGCGCCGAGCTTTCCGCATTACCTCATCAACATAGCCGTCGACGATCAGATGTCCCTTCTCAATCATGCCGACACGTGTGCAGACGTCGGCCAGTTCCGGCAGGATGTGGCTGGAGACGATCACCGTCTTTTTCATCTCGCCGAGTTTCTTCAGCAGGTTGCGGATCTCGATGCGGGCGCGCGGGTCGAGTCCGCTAGCGGGTTCGTCCAGCAGTAAGACTTGCGGTTCGTGCAACAAGACGCGAGCCAGGCCGATGCGTTGTGTCTGACCGCGCGACAACTGGTTGACCATCGCATCTCGCTTAAAGGACATGTCCACCAATTCGAGTTTCTCTTCGCAGACTTTGCGGCGGCCGGGACCGTTGATGCGATACGCGGCGGCGAAGAATTCCAGGTACTCGATGACCGTCATGTCGTCGTACACGCCGAAGAAGTCGGGCATAAAGCCGACTAGCCGCCGAATCTCTTGCGGATGCGTGTAGATCGACTTGCCGCAGACATACGCCTCGCCGTAGTCCGGGCTGAGCAACGTCGCCAGCATTCGCATGGTCGTTGTCTTGCCCGAGCCGTTGGGTCCGATGAAGCCGAAGACGTCCCCTTCCGACAACTTCAAGTCGAGATTGTTGACGGCGATCAAGTCGCCGTAGCGTTTGGTGAGTTTGCTGGTTTCGATCACGGCGATTTGGTCTCGCTGGGTGCCGGAGTGGTGTTCGGGGTTGCGTCGGGAGCGGGAGTCGGAGCAGGCTGAGTGTTTTCAAACTTCGGAAGCCGGCGAAATCCAGACGAGTCCGTACTGGGTCGTTTCACGGGCAGCAAAAGTCTTATGAAACCATGATGCCGTGTCGGTCGTTGGGCCGTTCCGTTGAAGCGCCATTCGGTCTGCGGTTCGGGGACGCGCGCAATCAGCACCGCTCGATCCAGCGACAACAGTTGCGTCAGGTCCATTGTCCGTAGACTGAAGTGATCGAGGCCGGTGTATGCCCTACCGCCAGCCGCCTCGTGCAGCGTCATCATTTGCAAGATGTCGGCCGGATCCAGGTCCAGCGGGTTGTAGCGTTCCTGCTCGATGAGGATGTCTTCGGAAGTGATCTTCTTTTTGGAGAGCACTTTCGTGACTTTGGTGCGAGTCAAGAAGCCTTTCATTTCGCGAGGATAGACGTCCGAGCTGTTTGGATTCCACGGTCGATTCGGCGCCCACAGTGTCGCCGCTTCACCCGCTTTTGGATGTGGCCGAAAGATCCGTCCCTCGAAGGCCACGAGCCAGTCTCGCAAGACAAACGGAAAGTGATGCACAATTTGGCCGGACAAATCGTTGGCCGACTCCGACATCAATTGGCATTCAACGATCGGTTGAGATGCCGTCCAACGGGCTTCCGAAGTGAGCGACTTCGATGACCATTGCCCCAACGGAATACCGTTTAACTCCCTCTGATCCGCCGAAGCCCGATAGGCGACTTGCCCCAAATCAAAGCCGCTCGGCCGATACAGGCCGCCAGGCGAGTTCTCGGGAAAACCCAGCCAACCAAGCCGCGCCAGAGTGTTTGAGTCAGCCGGCGCTGCCTCATGCCGAATGGGTTCCGCCTCAATGCGGCAAAGTTGATTCATCGTCGAATACGTCGTGGCCCAAGAGCGGCTGATGATCTCCTGCCGACTGACATCGATATCGACGACATCCAATTGCGTCAGTCGTGCCGCATCGCCGTTCACTGCACGAGCCCACAACAGCGTGCCGAACGATGCCGCCGCCACCAGAATAAAAAACGTGGCCCACGTCCAATGCGGCCGGCGCAACAGACGGTGAACTAGCAAGAAATCGAGCGGCCCGATCACCAGCGAATACGTTAGCAGCAATCCGAGCACGCCCCACAATGAGGGCCGAGCGACTTCTGGGATCTCGATAACGGCTGCTCGCCACTGCGACGCCAGGTCGGTGATCCCGCTTTGTGACAGCCGCGACCCCTCCGCCGTTTTCGTGCTCTCGGAGTCAGTACTTCGAAACAACAGACGCCGCAAAAAGGCCGAACGCCCATCCCAGCGAGACATCGGCGGGGCGGCCAGATCCAGCCCGATCACCGTCACCTGGCCGAATCCAAAACTGGCTCGCGTGACCAACGTCCCTTCCAAACAGGAGACCAGCGGACGACCTTCCTTCGCCGTGAAGATCGTGACCGGCGTCAGCTTCGCCGCCGGAATTCTTCGGCCGAAAACCGTAAAGCTTTCGATTCCGGTGAGATCATTCGTCCGCGTCCGCTCGCGAACTTCCACCATATCCCGCAACAGTTCGGCCCAGCGTGTTTGCTGGAACTCATCGCGATCGGTCGTCACCGACAACAGCATCTGCCCACCGCGTCGCAGCCAGCGCTGTAATTCGGAAGCGACGGAATCCGTCAGCGGAACCCGGCTCGACAGCATGATCCCATCAACGCCGTCCAAGGCCCAAGGAATCGCGATCAACTTCGGCCACTCACGCCACCGAGTGACATGTACATGAGGTGTTTCATCGAGCATCGGCACGTCGAATCCGACTTCCGCCCAAACCTGTACCGACTGCCGCCCGATTGTCACCGGGTGCCGACTCTCTGGCCGTGTCGATAGATGTCGTTGAGCCAGAACCTTCCCGTCATGGGCTCGCAGCGTCACATCCAAATCGGCATCCAACCGCCCCGTCCGAAACACTCCCGACCAAACCGTGGAACCATCGTCTCGCATTTGTCGGCGCAACGGATACACGACGCGAATGCCGTCAGAATCGATCGCCTCCAGTTCGCACACTTCATCGTCGGCTATGCGTTCGCTGCTCGTGGCTTGGTCCCCTCGCCCCGGTTCTCCGGGGAGAGGGTTAGGGAGAGAGGCGGATGTCGTTCCGAATTCGACGAAGACCGGCGACCAATTGCCGACCTTCACATACCCATCCAATCCCACTTGGATGTTCAATGCCGTTTCAGGATGTTCCGCCGAAACGGACGACATCGACGCCAGCCACACAGACAGGCCCACGATTCGCCAACTCAGGCGACAGAGCGAACAGAACGAAATCGGGCCAACCCACTTCATGAAGGAAACCAGATCAAGCTCACGGGAAATCGCCGGAGGCACGCAGCGCCGACAAACCTGTCGAACTCCGCCACCGGCCAGAACGAGTGCCGGATGATACGCAACTCGCCGGAAAATCGTGAGCGCCACCCGTGTGATTCACCACCGCAGCCAGTTTTTCATCTGTAGGGTGGCGTC
>JAYVSP010000532.1:0-3332 GCA_043775215.1 Planctomyces sp.
AGAAGCGGCGGACGGGAATGCCGGACAACAGTTATTTTTCACGGATAAAACACGGTCCCAGCAAGAGGTTAGAAAACGTTACGCACCCTCGTTCCGTCACATCACCCCTTTCTTCTTTGCCTTGTTCGCTGTCCTGATCCGTGTTCAATCCGTGTTTCATCCGTGGCTTTGAACCTTGCCTCCCCGGAACACCGGAAGAGCCTTAATGTTTAGCCTCGGAGCAATTATTTGCACGGACGCCTGTGGTTGATTGCTTTGGCGCTGACGCAGTTTCTCGGGCGAATTCGGATGGGAGATTGGGATTCGTCGAGCAGGCACAAACCGTGGTTGAGCCCATCATTGTTGCCAGCGCTTGGAACGGCGAAAAACGCGGACCACCTCTCCGTAGACATCTCCCGTCAACGCTTGCAGGGAGTGTTCGATATCTTCCCACGGTCCAAGCTTGCTGGTCCAAACTCCGTTTGGGAGTTGTCGCGCGGCATGTGTCGGCTTGGTTCCGATTCCAAACAGTGCGATTTTTTCCACGCCGGATTCGAGGGTCGACGTCTCCGTCTCCGTAAATCCAAGTGAAGCGAAGAGCATCACAAATGCCTTGATGGATTCTTCGCGAATGACAGCTTCTGGCCAATAACCCAATTCCGTGACGTCCGGCCACCACCAGCGGGCATCATCGCCCGCTGCCCACGCAATGCAGTTGTATTCCACAGTGGCGGGACTTGTGATACGAGTGCCACCGCTGCGCAATCCTGGAAAGTATTCGCTCAGTTCTGCCTCACGTGACATACCCGTGCTCCCGTCCCCAGGTCAGCCAGTCTTCGGCCATCGCGCGAAGATGACCACGATGCTCGGCCAAGACGGGGTCTTCACCAGTGATCGACTTCAACGCCCAAAACCAATGATCGGGCGCGTGCTCCAATTCCTGGAGCAACAGCGGAATCGCCACTGGGCCAAGACCGATGATCTGCTGATAAGCTGGCTGCAGGGCCATCTCGCTGATCGACGACGTGGGACCACGTTGCCGTTTCCATTGCGTTGCGAGCCGCTCGAATCGCTCAGTGATTTTTGCGTCCGTCGGAAGAGTGGCAGTTGACATACTTCGTTCCTTTGGTGGCTATGCCTGCGTTATGAGCAAACACCTACGTGTTTGAATCATCTCAGATTATCCAATTGCGTCGCGGGCTCCATCATGTTCCGGCGAATGCTTCTTCTTCGACCTCCACGCGGGCCATTCTCAGCCCCGCGCGTCTCACGTCTCGGACGGCAGAACGCAGTGCCTCCTCCAGGGTGCTGGCCTCGCGATCGAAGTCGATCCATGCCTCGCCACAGGAGCTTACTGGAACAGCATCCGTACAACCTGCGGCAAACAGATCTTCCATCTGTTCGTCAGTCAGAACGTCGATCCCTTTCAGCCGAACTGTGAATCGCCAAATCATGCTCATCTCCTCTTCATTCAATCGGCGATGAATGCGGACACTTTTCAATGTCATGCAAAATGCGCCGCGCTTGGTTCCCTGGATTCTGTGGAGTTGAGGCGATGCCAACTCGGCACCCACTTCGATCTTGTTGAGGACAAAGCAGCGTGGCGTAGCGATGCCCGGAACCTCGAAGCAGCCGCCAGCCTAACGACAGAGCGTAGTCGATCGCATCACTGACTTCCTTGTTCGGATGGTGTTTGGCCATCGTGAGGCTCACAAAAGCGGACGGCGTCTAAGCCGGTCAATGACTTTTTGAAAGATCAAATCAGCTCGCGGATCGGCGTGCCGCGTGTCAGCGGGATCGGGCGGCCTTGCGGGTCGAGGAATTCTTGGGTGTGGTCGATGCCGAGGTGTTTGTAGATCGTGGCGAGGATGTCGTGCGGGTCGTGTTGCAGATCGACGGGATGTTCGCCGAAGCGATTCGTTTGGCCGATGATTTGGCCCATCGGCATGTTGCCGCCGCTGACGAGGATCGACATGGCTCCGGGATAGTGGTCGCGGCCGATGCGGCCGTCTTTGTATTCGAGCCGAGGCGTCCGGCCGAACTCGCCGGTTACGATCAGCAGCACGTTTTTGTCGAGGCCGCGGGCAAACAGGTCTTCAATCAGTGTCGTGACGACGTGGTCGTAGCGCGGCATACGAGCCACCATCGCAGTTGGCATGTCCCAGTTGACGGCATGATCGTCCCAGTCGTGAGCTTTTGAGTTCGGGCCGCTGCCGGGGACTCGAATCGAGACGAAGCTGACTCCCGCCTCGACCAGGCGCCGAGCCAACAGCACCTCGCGGCCGAAGTAGTCGTCGCCGTATTTGTCGCGCATGCGCGGGTCTTCGCGCGAGATGTCGAACGCCTTCTGGGCCTTGCCGGTCGTGAGAATGTCGATCGCTCGGCGGTTGAAGGCGTCGAGCGCGTCCATACTGCCGGATTGATCGAGGCCGCGTTGCAGGCTGTCGAAGCTCTGTTGCAGACGGACTCGGTCGCCGAGATGCTGGCTGTCGATGCGCAGGCTCGCGTCTTGCAGCGAGAAATTGCAGATTGGCACGCGGTACTGCGAACTCCAATAACCTTGAGCGATGCCGGGGCTGTAATCCGGTCCGTTAACGCACACGCCGTTGATCGCGACGGCGGCTGGGAGGCCGCGATGCTTGTTCTCCAGCACACGGTTCACGACCGGCCCAACCATCGGATAATGCGACTCGGCGGTGCCCGTTTTCATCTGGCCGTAGCCGCTGAGAAATCGCGCGTGTCCCTCGAAGTGGTTCGACTGATCGTGGCTGACCGACCGGATGATCGTGAACTTGTCGGCGATCGCCGCGTGCCGAGGCATCAGTTCGCAGACATCAAGGCCAGGCACGTTGGTCCGAATCGGCGAGAACGGTCCGCGAATATCGCTGGGGGCGTTCGGCTTCATGTCGTACGTTTCGAGATGGCTCGGCCCGCCATGCACGAACAGCAGAATGACCGCCGTGTCTTTGTTCTCAGCAATGCCGTTTGTCGCAGCAGATGCTCGCAGCCGCAATAACTCGGCCAGCGTCAATCCGCCGAGGCCAAGAAAGCCGGCTCGCAACGAGTCTCGCCGAGTCATCATTCGCCGCAGCCGCAACGGATCGCACAACAAGTCGAGCATGACAACCTCGCAGAGTTGGAAATCTCAAATGGACGAGAAGATTATCGACATCAAGCATTCTGTTAGGCAACTCTGATCTTACAAGGCGAGCGGGGACGCCAGCTCAATGGCAATTTCATCGAGCGGAATGGCGCTAGCCGGCGTCAGCCCCCGGACATCCCCCACTTCTGAAGACAATTTTTGAAACACTCATCTTCGCTGATCTTCACTAATGACTTCTGGTTGTTCTGCC
>JAYVSP010000533.1:0-7247 GCA_043775215.1 Planctomyces sp.
GTTGCGCCCGTTGACCCAGGGCGTTGCCCTGGGCTTTCGAGTGACGTCCCTTCGGGCCTGAAGACAGAAGACCGGAGCACGGACGCAGAGAACAGGAACGCTGATCTCCACTGATCTTCGCTCATGAAGGCAGAACAACCAGAAGTCATTAGTTAGTGAAGATCAGCGAAGATGAGTGTTTCAAAAATTGTCTTCAGAAGTGGGGGATGTCCGGGGACTGACGCCGGCTAGAGCCTTGCCTCTCACAACCCGTGATTTAAGTCTTGAAGACGCACTATGGCGTTTTCTATCGAGTTGACGCCGATCAAATCGGCGTGATTGCCGTCTATCACAGCAGCCGTAATCCGCGCGGCTGGGAACAACGCTCGTCGCTGAGCGGATTCGCCAAATGTGTTTTGCGGCATTCGTCGTCTCCTTCGATTCGTCGTGATCTGGTCGGTTCAAAGACGACTATGACGAATCGAAGGAGACAACGAATGGGGTCGGGCGGCATAGTCTTCACTGGCATCGGAAACTCGCTCGCGATACGACTCTGAAGTTCGCTCCATTGCGACTGTATCCCGTATCATTGGAAGCCATGCCATGCCGAATTTTCGCTTGCGGAACTTTGCGTTGTGCCTTCTTGTTTGCGTTTCAAGGCTTGTCGCCGCGGATGACATCGACCTTGGCGGCGCGCGGGAAGAGCACGTCATGATTCCGATGCGGGACGGGACGAAGTTGTCGGCCTATCTCTACTTCCCGCCGGGTGACGGTCCTTGGCCGGTGTTGTACGAGCAGCGGTATGCGGACTTGCGAGGCGCGAGCACTCGGCAAGGGAACGCTCGGCTGGCGAAAGCGGGTTACGTGGTGTGTGCCGAAAACTATCGCGGAGCCGGCAAGTCAGAAGGAACGTGGGTCGGTTATCGGGCTTTGGGTTGGGGCGAGATGAAAGATGGCTACGACACGGTCGAATGGCTCGCCCAACAAAAGTGGTCGACTGGGAAGATCGGGACGTTCGGCAGTTCGCAGGCGGGATTTGCTCAGAACTTTTTGGCGGTGACTCGGCCGCCGCATCTCGTCGCACAGTACATGATCGACACCGGATTGAGTCTGTATCACGAGGGATATCGCATCGGCGGCACCACTCGGCCCGAACGCTTCAAAGGCATGGATGCCGTCTGCCGCGAACCGCAGCACAATCGCGCTCAGTTGGCCGAGTGGTTTCGGCATCCGACCTTCGACGATTACTGGAAGCAGGAAGATTGTTCGCTGCATTTCGCCAAGATGGACGTGCCGTGCTTCACGATCGGAAGCTGGTTCGACTTCATGAACATCGGCTCGATCGAAAGTTATCGCGGGCGTCAACATCGAGCGGGATCAAACTCGCGCGGCGCGCAGCAACTGCTCATCGGCCCGTGGTTGCACGGCGGGTATCTCGGCAAGAACATGAACAAAGTGTCGGAACTAACCTTCCCGGAAAACGCGAAGTTCGACGCCGAGAACCATCTGATTCGCTGGTTCGACTTCTGGCTCAAGGGTCGCGACAACCTCGTCGATCGTGATACGGCTGTGCGCTACTACGTCATGGGAGCCACCGGTGAAGAGAACGCACCGGGCAATGTTTGGCGCGAGACGAATGACTGGCCGGTCCACTCAACACCAACTTCGTACTTCCTGCGCGACGGCGGGAAGCTGACGAACTCCGCGCCGTCCGAGACCGACGCCGTCACAACATTTCTGGCCGATCCACTCAACCCGGCCAACATTCCCAACACGAAGGGGTTTCCCGGCGCGGCGGACGCTCGCAAGTTTGAAGAGCAAGCCGAAGTCCGCATCTTCACGACAGAACCGCTGACCGAACCGGTCGAATGGACCGGCATTGTGAAGACCGAGTTATTCGTCACTTCTTCGGCGAAAGACACCGACTTCATCGTCCGTGTTTGCGACGTCTACCCGGACGGTCGCTCGATCCTGCTGGTCGACTACATCCGCCGCGGCCGTTATCGCGAAGGCTACGAACGCGAAGTCTTCTTCGAGCCGGGCAAGATCGAGAAGGTCGCCTTCGAGGTCGGCTGGCTCAGCCAAATCTTCGCGAAAGGCCACCGCATCCGAGTGACCGTCGCTAGCACGGGTGCTCCGTTCTTCGAGCCGAACCCGAACACCGGCGAACCGCTGACGCTCGACTTCCCTGCCAACGCCGTCATCGCCAAAAACACCGTCTCCCTCAACAAACAAAACGCCTCACGCGTGATCGCGCCGTTGCGATGATCGCCAATTCGGAAACGCGACAGTTGGATTGCTCCTATATTCCGCCCTTCATTTTTCGCCAACGTTTTTCTCAGGAACCTGGCAAAAAATGGAGAGCAGAAAATTCAGCAGACGTGTACTCTAAAAATGGACCTGTTGCGGCGATTTCCGTATGCTGATGCCATGAGTACACAACTATTATCTGCCGATATCACCGAGCTTCGTCGCACTCATTACAACGCGACGGTCACCGATCGTCGTTTGATTCACGACGAGTTGGCAATCGTGCGAGTCCGCCCGGATGGCGCAGTGCCGGTCTATGAGCCGGGACAGTACACGACGCTCGGCCTGGGCTATTGGGAGCCGCGAGCTGGCGGCTGCGATGAAGAACACGTCAACGACGCGCTGTTGCCCAAGCTCGTCCAGCGGGCGTATTCAATTTCGTCGCCGATCCTGGATGCTGATGGCCGTCCGATCCGAACCACCGAGCTCGGCGAGCTGGAGTTCTACGTCGTGTTGATCCGACACGGCGAAGACCACCACACGCCAGCTCTGACGCCGCGGTTGTTCGCCCTCAAGACGGGGGATCGCCTGTTCGTGAATCCGCGTCCCAAAGGACACTTCACACTGGCTCCGGTTACAGACGAAAACAACGCCATCATTTTTTTGGCCACCGGGACCGGCGAGGCTCCGCACAACGCGATGTTGGCCGAACTGCTGTCGCGAGGACATCGTGGCCGGATCCTCAACGTGGTCAGCGTGCGATCGGCACGTGACCTCGGCTACCTGGAAACTCATCGCCGCATCGAAGCCTGCTGGCCCAATTACCGCTATTTGGTTCTGGCCACTCGCGAGCCGCGAAGTTCCGATGCACCGGAGACCGGTTTGCTCAAAGGCTATCGACTCCAGGAATTCATCACATCGGGAGGGTTAGCCAACGTTCTAGGCCAACCGCTTGATCCGCCAAAGTGTCACGTCTTCGTCTGCGGTAATCCGACGATGGTGGGCATCCCCCACGAGCACGACGGCCAACGCACCTATCCGCAGCCGACCGGCGTCATCGAACTGCTCGAAGGCCTGGGCTTCCAAGCCGATCGCCCACAGCAGCCAGGCAATATTCATTTCGAGAAGTACTGGTAACTATTCTTGAAACAAGCGAGGTCGCAGTCGTGGGGCAGGTTTTTAACCTGCCCGTCAAACATGGACTCTGATTTCGAGTGAGACACGAAATGTTGAAAACCGCGATATTTCACGGGCAGGTTACAAACCTGCCCCACGAGTTCGCTTGTTTGAGGACTATTTGAACGTCCAATCTCAACGACTCGACGTGGCGAGCGTGCGGAACTCGTCTGTCGCATTCGTCCAGAGTTGTTCCAGTTCGCGAGATTTTCCGGGCATCTTATCAGCGAGGTTGTTCTGTTCGCCGCGATCGGTGCTGAGATCGTACAACTCCCACGAGTTCTTCTCTCCCGCGGCGACGAGCTTCCAGTCGCCGACTCGGATCGCGCGGTTTTTCTCGTGCAGCCACCACAGGTACTCGCGCGACACGCTGCCGTCTTTCGCGAAGGCCGGAACCAAACTTTTTCCGGGAGCGGGCGGGACCGGCTGGCCTTCCCATGTTTCGAAGCGCTTGCCGCCGGTTACCTCGAGAATCGTCGGCACAATATCAATCAGATGGCCCGGGTTGTGTCGCAGCTCGCCGTGCGCTGCGATGCCGCGCGGCCAATGCGCGATCAGCGGCGTCGAGATGCCTCCTTCATGCACCCACGTTTTGTGACGGCGGAACGGCGCGTTCGCGGCACTCGACCAGCCGGGTCCGAGACACAAGTACGAAGCGGCCGAACCAGGCGCGGCGGACTGATCATGTCCGTCGCCACGCACCATGATTTCGGCACTCGCACCATTATCGGAGCAAAACACAATCAGCGTATTGTCGAATGCGTTCATCGTGCGAAGCTGTTCGACCAGCCGGCCGATCTCGCGGTCCATACGGTCTACCATTGCCGCATGAATCGCCATCTTCGCGGCTTGAAAGTCACGCTGTTGATCGGTGAGTTCATCCCAGGGCAACGGACGACTGATCTCGCCAGCTCCGAGCTTCTCCAGGGCATCGGCAAAGTGATGCGGCGGGCCGACATCCCGCTCAGTGGCCGACAATCCGCACGTCAGCAGACCCATCGACTTCATGCGCTGCCAGCGTGCGTGCCGTGCCGCATCCCAGCCGGCGCGGTACTTTGCGGCGTATCGAGCGATGTCCTCCGGCAACGCCTGCAAGGGGAAATGCGGTGACGTGAACGCCACGAACGAAAAGAACGGCCGCTCGGCATGTTGAGTCGCATGGTCCTTCAGGCACTTCAAGGCATGATCGGCGATCGCGGTGGTGACGTAATGCGGTTGGCTCGGATCAATCGGCGGGAGCTTCTTGTCATCTTCAAAATGATTCTGCACAGCGAAGTAGTGGTTGTGATCCTCAACGCTGTACGACCGATCGAAGCCGCCCGCCAGTCTGTCACCGTCAACATGCCACTTGCCGGAATGATACGACCGATAGCCCAGCGGCTTGAGCATGTCCGGCAGCAGTCTGGCCCACGCCGGTCTGGTCCCTTGGGAGCCACTTTTCGGAATGCCGGGCAAAGCATCGCGCCGCACTTGCTGAGCGTAATAGCCGGTCAAGAGCGCCGCTCGCGACGGCCAACAGCGGGCGGTGTTGTAGAACTGCGTGAATCGCAGCCCGCTCTTCGCCAAGCCGTCGAGCACCGGCGTGGAAATCTCGCCGCCGTAACATCCGAGGTCCGAATAGCCCAAATCATCAGCCAGAATGACCACGACATTCGGCCGAGACCGCTCCGCAGCTTGCAAGCTGACCGACAAACACAACAGACAGAACGCCAAGCACGATCGCATGAGTCGAGCTTTCAACAATTAGAAAAATATGAGGAGATTTTTCAACGCAAAGCCGCAGAGTCGCAAAGAAGCACGAAGATTTTGTAGAACGGAATTAATTCAGTTCTACGTTTGGTTGCGGCTTTGCCGCGCTGCGGTTCCTTGAAACTCAGCATCTTTGCACCTTTGCGTCTTTGCGTTGAAAAAGACTCTGCCAAGAACCGCTCAGTTTAAGTCGTCATGCAGGCTTTTGGACTAGATAGATAAACGACTTGCCGAGTCGGCCGCCGTAATTGCCGGCGGTGATTTTGACGAGGCCGGGTGTTTGACGCGCCGCATTGATTGCGGCTTGAGTGGCGATCGACAGCGTTTCCAAGTCGCGGCCATTCATCACGATTTCCATGATGGATTGGACTCGCGGCGGCAGTCGGCTTTCGGCACCAAGCTGCTCACGGAGCGAGGGGCAGAACTGCCCAAAGGTGCTGGCGATTAGGAACGGATAACGGCTGCCCGCCTTCGATCCACTGGCGGCGATTCCGCCGGGGAAGGGCATGATGACTCCCGGAATCTTTTCGACCGCGGCAACTCCTCGCTCGGTGGCTTCGATCGCGGCGTCAACGGACTCGCCCATGAACCACAAGTTGCCGCCCATGATCCCGTCTCGAAAACCGAAACGTCGATCGAGTAAAAACTCGCCGCCCATGATCGGAATGACCCATACCTTGCGGTCGAATCGAATCTGACGCGTTTGAAATCCATCGCCGAAGAACGCGATCTTTCGACCGAGCTTGAAATACGGATCGGTGTCGAGCAGGTTGAAGCAAGCGGCCGTCGGGCAAGTCAGCAGATTTTGGCTGATGCGGTTCAGGAGCGCGCGTTGCAGAGCCGGTTCGCGGTCCTTGCGGAATCGGGGCACATGAAATTGGAGGATCGCTCCCGGCCGTCCATCGGGTGTCGCGAAGGACTCGTCGCCGCCGGGACCAACAAAGCGATCAACACCTGATTCGCAATCGCACAGGATCGTGCTGCTGGAGTGACCGGTGACGGCGTTGATCCCATGCTGCAACCAACGACGGTCGCGGCAAGTGACCAGGATTTCGGCGTAGATACTGCGAAATGCCTCGGCGTAAGTGTCTTCAACTTCGCAGGAGACGGTCATTTGTTTCATGCGATTGCTCCTTCATAGACCTGAGTGGGCAACGGCATTCTGGAGAATCATCCGATCTCTCGAAAGGGATCGGCAAACTCATTCTTGTCTTCTTGCCGTTCGACGGCGGAATAACGAACCGTTGGCCCGTCGATTCGGTTCTTGCTCGTCTAATGTGTAATCGCATGAACGACATCCTTGACGAGTGTGCGAAAAGCCCTGAGACCGTCTTCGTCAATCAAAAAGACTCGCGTCGTCGCGTCCCTGTTCTGTTGCCTTTTGTGGTTTGAACTCGGCTTGTCGTAATTTGAACTGGCTTGTTGCTGGTGTTGTGTGTGCAAGAGACGTGTCCCGGATTCAAGCTGCAGTATGGCGACGGTCGGCCACGGCTGGCCTGGGCTCGGCGGCTGCAGCGGGTGTTGTACTCTGACCTCTGACCTCTGGCCTCTGGCCTTCACATCCGAATCACGCGGAGCGCCGGCTGCATCTGATTCAGGAACGAGGCGAAGTGCGTCGCGTCGTCGGCGCGGAGGCGGACCAGTTTCTTGCGCTGCCCGCCGGTGTGGTAATAGAGATCGAAGAAGACTTCCTCGGCCGGGACGATGAGGATCTCGCCGTCGGCGTCGTCCAGCGGGATGTCGCCGTGCACGTGGTATTTGCAGTAGGCCAGGCGCGTGTTGCTGATCACGATGCCGCCGAGGCCCGCGTCCTTCTTAGCGAAGTCGCTATCGCTGAAATACGCGACGAAGCGCTCGTTGGCCTTGAAATCCCACCACGCGCTGATGCGGCCACGCACCGGGTGGGGCAGGCTCCGCCACGCCTCGTTCTCGAAGCGGACGACCTGCGACTCGAGATTCGCGTAGTCGTCGCCGCAGACGCCGTTGACGCGGCCGAACCATTTGAGCGCGTAGCTGGCCGGGATGACCGCCTCGCACTGCACGCCCTCGGGCGTCGAGAAGAGCTGGCAGAAGATCGAGACCTGCGCGACGCA
>JAYVSP010000534.1:0-11858 GCA_043775215.1 Planctomyces sp.
CTCGATGACTCGACCACACCCTACGTTTGAAAAACTAGCCAGCCCTGGTCCAGTAAGCTGGGCTGCTTGCGGGTGTTTCGCGACCCCACTAGACTCGCTCGCCGATTTGAGGCGACTCGGAATGTGGCTGCTCGTCGGTCCGAGCGCACCACAATGTGTGGCACGATGCTCCGCGTCGTGAATTGCGACGCGGAGAGCCTGTGAAGTAATTGAGCCGCGACCGTCAGGGAGCGGTCATAAGTCCTCGTCCGTCACACTCCCTGACGGTCGCGGCTCGAAAGATTCACAAGCTCGGAGCGGCGCACCACAATGTTGCAAAAAATGCCCTCGGCTTTGGCCGCGTAGTCCGAGCCTTTGTGGCTCGGAGGGTTCGAGATTTTATGGATCATCCGAGCCACAAACATTCTGGCGACAGGCCAATTCACGTCGGCTCGGTCTCGTGTTCTTAAGGAGAAACCTCGTGTCTGTAAAAGTTGCTATCAATGGGTTTGGCCGCATCGGTCGGCTGGTGTTTCGGGCGATGGTCGAGCAAGGTCTCGTCGGCCAAGAGATTCAGGTGGTCGCCGTCGGCGATATCGTTCCGGCTGACAATCTAGCCTACCTAGTGAAGTACGATTCAACGCAAGGCCGCTTCCAAGGAACAGTCAGCTCGAAAAAGTCCAGCCCGGACAAGGCGGAGGACGACATCCTGGTCGTTAACGGGCAAGAGATTGCCGTCGTCAGCGCCAAAACCCCCGCCGAACTGCCGTGGAAGCAAATGGGTGTGGACATCGTCATCGAATCGACCGGCCTCTTCACCGAGGCGGAAAAAGCCAAAGGGCACATCGCCGCCGGCGCGAAAAAGGTGATCATCACCGCTCCGGCCAAGGGCGAGGACATCATGGTCGTGATGGGAGTCAATCACGAGAAGTACGACCCGAAGTCACACCACATCATCTCCAACGCGAGCTGCACGACAAACTGCCTCGCTCCGCTAGTGCATGTGCTGTTGAAAGAGGGATTCGGCATCGAAGAAGGTCTGATGACGACCGTGCATTCCTACACGGCGACGCAGAAAACCGTCGACGGTCCCAGCAAGAAGGACTGGAAAGGTGGCCGCACCGCGGCTCTGAATATCATTCCGAGCACGACGGGCGCGGCGATCGCCGTGGCGAAGGTCATCCCGGAAGTGAAAGGCAAGTTGACCGGCATGGCCTTCCGCGTGCCGACCCCGACAGTCTCGGTCGTCGATCTGACGTTCAAGTCCAGCAAGGACACCAGCTACGCCGAAATCTCCGCCGCCATGAAGAAGGCCAGCGAGACGTATCTCAAGGGAATTCTCGACTACACCGCGGACGAAGTGGTCAGCAGCGACTTCATCCACTGCAACGCCTCGTCGATCTACGACAAAGGGAGCGGGATTGAACTCAACAGCCGCTTTTTCAAGCTGGTGAGCTGGTACGACAACGAATGGGGCTACAGCAACCGCGTCGGCGATCTGCTGAAGCTGATCATCAGCATGGGGCTGTGATTCTCCGGCAACTGATCATCCACAAGACCGTGGCGGGCCGATTGGCTCGCCACGGTTTTTTGTTTGTTGGCTCGCTATTTCATCGAACAGACGTTCTAAGCAAAAGGGCCAGGAGGCTGCGTCCCCTTTTCTCCACCAGCACCTCCTCGATCACATTCCCATGCACATTGGTGTAACGGCGGTCGGTCGAAATGCCGCCCTGATAGCTCGTCACGGAACGACGAATGATGGCTCACTCCGCATTTCGTTTCTTCGAGTAGAGCAGTTCCACAAGGCCACGAGCGCACTTAACGAAAAGAGCCTCGAATTGTTTGGCATCGTCGAGGCTGGCGATGTCGTGGTGAGTGAACCCGTTCCGTGATGTTTGGAGTTGATAGAGTGCAACTCGTAGATGTTTCCGCTCAGCAAATGTCCCTCCGACACCAAGCGGATTGCGAATCTCAATCGAACTATAGTTCCGATTATTCGTCAGCCGGTGATGTTCTCCAAACAATAACATTGCAACTGCCGCACTCCTGGTTCCGGACCAATTATCGGAATCGCTTTTGTCGATCATGCCCAATACTTTGCACAATGAGCCTTTGTCAATATTGTGCTCTTTGTCTTCAGCGGGAATGTCGAACTCGAATTGATTCGGTTTCTTCAAAACTTGACTGACTTCGGAAATGGCCAAGCAGTTTCGACGGACGGAAAAGGCGTCGCTGAACAGTCTCTCACAGACCTTTGCCATCGTGCCAATCCACGGTGAGAAATCGAGCCAATTATGCGCATCGCCATGTTGCGCCATGCCGACTTTTCGATACAAGAGCATCGTCTGAAGTAGTTTCACAACGTCACCTGAGACGCCGTGGTCGGCAACATACTGAAACTCAGCCAAATCAATGTACGGCAACTCGACGATATCAATCGCTTCGGCGACAACTCGTTCGGCTTCGCGGACTCGACTGTCCTGCCATACTTGGATTCTATTTTCGAGAACGTCTTCGAGTTCCCAAACCTCGGCTTCCAACAAAGCGACTTTAGTCTCTTGTTCGGTGACTTGGTCCCCAAGATCCAAGTATTGCCGATACTTCAAACAAATGTCTTCTTCACGATTTGCGAGTGCCTGTTCTCGATCAGGTGGCAGCGGATCGGCCGTCGCGATACCGAGAAAATCTAATTCAACCGTTGCAAGCTCATGCTCGCCCCAGTCGTAATCGTCATTGAGCTTTTCTAACAAAGCCTCTGCGTCAGCCAATTCCACTTGTGCGCAAGCAAGTTCTCGTTCAACGTCCAGTGTCGAACATCGACGGTCTGGATCAGGCTTATTGGCATTGGTCCCGACTACTAGTTGTTCGTTCGCTGAGTTTGGGACGAGTTCCGGGATACGTAACCGATGCAAGAAGACGCTTCTTATGACCGATATCTCTCGCCGATTCAAAATGTGATAAACAACAAGTACCCAACTTGTTTTATCCATGGGACGGAGAACGATGCCGACTCTTCTTAACGACGGTGAGTCTTCATTTCCCGTGACAGAAAATATCTCGGCCAAGAGCGTGGAGCATGGCCAAGATTTGTCGGTTTCAAACGTAAGGCTATGACAACAGCGACGTCCGGTAAGCATCAGCAATTCAGTATTCGGCAGTTGAAATGATGCGGTGATCGTTTCGCCGATCCGCTGAAGGAACACTCCCATTTGACTTTGAAATGGCTCTTCTTGTCGTTCGATAACAATTCGTTCCTTGCCAGGTTCAATCGGCCACTGAATGCGCATCTTCGCTGTGAATCCGCGAGCGATTAAAAACGCTGTACCTTCAAGGACAGACTCGGTTGGTGCTTCATCATTGCCACCATTCGGACCGACGATCGCAGAAACGATATGGCCCTCGGAACTCAACTTGTAAAGCACCGCAACATCATTGAAGGCCCATTCACACGACGCCTTGCCGAACCCCGATGCCCGAGGACAAACCAGCGTCACCCCTTTTTCGCGAGCCAGACAGGTATGTGATTCCGAAACATCCCAATCCCCGATGAGACAATTCAGATTCATGGCTTCCGGGGGCGATGAATCACTCGAATCGGGAGTATCGCTGTTCATAGGGATTCTCTATCGGATGACTTTTACTTATGCCACAGTGCTGTCGTAAGGGACTGACCGACTGCCCCGTTTTTCACCATACTCAACTTCTGGGGTCAATGGTGACGCACTGAGATCGTAAATCTTTCGAACACCGACCGTGAGGGAGGATGACTCGCAAGAACGTACAACCGCTTCCCAACGTTCGCGGATCAATTCTTCATAGGCCGAGCAAAGGCGGAACGAATCTAATCGCGGAGATGAAACAGCCGCTTGAGCGCATCGATCAGGCCGTGGGGAGTTCCGGATTTCGCTTCGTGCCGCAGCGCTTCCAGAGGCGGGTGCAGCAGTTTGTTGACGATGCGTTGCATGCTTCGTTCGACCGTTTCTAGGTCGGTCGGCGAAAGATGTGCGAGTTTTGTCCGCAAGCGATCGAGTTCATCGCGGCTGACTTCGTGCCATTGTTCGCGCAGACGCTTTACGATCGGGCCGGTCGCCATGTGATAGACGTCTTGCATGAAGCGATCGGTTTCGTCATCGACGATGCGCATGGCCTTCTCAATCTCGCGATGACGGGCCTTGCGGTTGCGGTCGCACGTTTCTTCCAGGGCGTCGATGTCGTACAGAAAGACGTTGTCGTCGAGATCGGCAATCGCTGGGTCAAAGTCGCGTGGAGCACCCAGATCGAGAATGAAGACCGGCTTCTCACCCGATCGCCGACGCGCCTCACGGAAGCGGGCGACGTCAACCACCGGCTGAGTTGCTCCCGTCGTGCTGACGATCATGTCCGCGCGAGCCAATTCTTCATCGAGCGACGACCACGGCAGCGGCCGAGCGTCAACACCACCGAACTGTGCGGCGAGCTTTTCCGCCCGCTCCAGACTGCGGTTCACGACAGCGATCTGTTTGACCCCTTCCTCGCAAAGGTATCGCAGCGTTTCTTCGGCCATTTCGCCGGCACCGAGAATCAGCACGCGTTTGTCATCGAAGCGGTCAAAGATGCTGCGGCCGAAATCACCGACTGCAACACTGGCGATCGACACTCGCCCTTCGGACAGCCGCGTGTCCGTCCGCACTCGTGCCGACACCCGGATCGCTCCCTGAAACATAGCGTGCGTCAGTGGGCCGCAAGCGTTGAAGTTCTGAGCCGCTTGATACGCTTCTTTCACTTGGTTCACGATCTGCGGTTCGCCCAGCACCATGCTGTCGAGGCTGGAAGCCACTTGAAACAAATGCCGCACCGCGTCGGGGCCGGTCTGAGCCAACAAATCATCCGAAAAGTCCGACAGCGGCACTTGATGGAATTCCGCAACGAACTCCGCGATCTGCCGCTGAGTTGGAGCCGACTCCGGCGACTCTTGAGCCGAGTACACTTCCACGCGATTGCACGTCGACAGCACAACGAATTCAGAACTGCCGAAGCGGTCCAGCAGCCCACGATACGCCTGTCCGAGTTTATCGCCCGCGAACGCCAGCCGTTCACGCACCGTCAAGTTGGCCGACAGATGATTGCAGTACACGACCTGGAGGTTCACAGCGACACCTCCGTCATCACACGAACCGGCTCAACATTCTCGTTCCCACGCAGAGCGCAGCGTTCGGTCCCCTCGCCTCGGTACTCCGGGGAGAGGGTTGAGAGGGGGCGAATGGCGCTAACGCTCCTATTCGTCGTGCAATCTTCTGCAAATAAACAAATTCCACGGCTCACCGACTCTGTGATTCTCCTCTTCTCCAAAGCGGAAGAGATGGAACAAGACGGCGTGAGTCTGATTCGTTCGATTTGTCCGGTATGAAACGACGACAGACTTCGTCCCGTGAGCACCTGCAAGCCGATCAAAATCGCCAGCAAGAATCCACCCGCCCACAGTGTCAGCGCCGCGACCTGCTTGCCGGTTGAACGCCGAGTCGTCAGCAGCCACACGAACAGAGACATCATCACCAACCAGACGATGCCATGTCCGATGACCACCGGGTCCGCGAAAGACAATGCCGCGGCAGACTTCTTGGCCCGCAGTCCCAACGCCACACCGCTGCCCAGTCCCAGCGTCAATAACGGTACGCTGACCACGACCGCCCACCAGTTCCAGCGCGCCAGCCGAGCCAAACTTGGTAACGCAACTCCGGGTTGCTGAGCGTGATGTTGCTTCAGCCGGCGATGTTGCACGACATACATCAAGCTCAACAAAAAGCTCGCCACGACCCCGGCAATGCCGACGACCAACAACGACGCATGCAGCATCGCCAGTCCGCGCGAACCTTCGATCAACGTGTTCGTTTGCTTGCTCACGAAGTACGACGACCCGACAAACAACAGCACCACCGGCAGCAAGAACAGCCCGACCGCCAACTCACGATCGACCGCCGTCAGGAACAGGTACAGCAACACGACAATCCACGCGAGCACCAGCAGCCAGTCGTGCGTCGAACTGAGCAACGGCGGCAGGTTTTCATGCCCTCGGCTGCGCATCAGCAAGTATGCCGTCTGAGCCACAAATCCCGCGGCACCGAACGCCAACCCGGCCCAGCGGGCAATTGCTCCGCGCCGAACCAGCCGTATCCACTCCAGCCCAAACGCCACCACGTAACTGGCGAGGAAACAGAAGACGGTGACTTTGTGGAGGTCGAGGAGCATGGTGGCCTAGCGCTCAATCTGGTTCACGACCAGCGAGCCCATTTCGGTGGTGCTGACGCTCTTTCCGCCAGCAGCGATGTCGGAAGTGCGATGACCGGCAGCCAGGACGGCATCGACAGCCGCTTCGATCGCGCGCGCTTCAATCTCCAGTTTGAGCGAATGCCGCAGCAGCATCGCGGTGGCCAAGATTGTGGCGAGCGGATTCGCGATTCCCTTACCGGCGATATCCGGCGCGGAACCGTGGATCGGCTCATACAGGCCGGGACCAGAATCGCCCAGCGATGCTGATGGCAGCATCCCCATCGAACCGGGCAACATCGCTCCCTCGTCGGTCAGGATGTCGCCGAAAAGATTCTCCGTGACGATGACGTCGAAAGCTTTCGGTTTCGAGATCAAGTGCATGGCCATCGCATCGACCAGCACAACCTCGTACTGCACGTCAGGGAATTCTTCGCGAACCACACGCTGCGAAACCTCACGCCACAGCCGAGACACTTCCAGCACGTTGGCCTTGTCGACCTGCGTTAGTTTCTTGCGTCGACCTTGGGCGGCACGAGCGGCCATGCGCGTGATCCGTTCGATCTCGCCAGTGTTGTAGATCATCGTGTTGAAGGCTTCCTCACCGCTGGGATGCGGACGCCGACCCGACTCGCCGAAATAAATGCCGCCGGTCAGTTCGCGGAAGAAGAGGATGTCCACACCTTCGACAATCTCACGCTTCAGCGGCGAGGCATCCACCAGCATCGAATATGCCTTGACTGGCCGCACGTTCGCGAACAGGTTCAACTCCTTACGAATCTTCAAAAGCCCGGCTTCCGGTCGAGTCTTGGCCCGCGGGTCATCCCACTTTGGTCCGCCGACCGCTCCGAGCAACACGGCTGCGGATTTCCGGCACGCTTCGGTCGTCGCATCAGGGAGCGCATTTCCCGTCGCGTCGATGGCACAACCGCCGATCAGGCACGTTTCAAACTCAAACCGATGCCCAAACTTCCGAGCGACGGCGTTTAAAGCTTTCTGACCTTCAGTAACAACTTCCGGGCCGATTCCGTCGCCCGGCAACAACACAATCTTGGCATCCATCTGCGAATGACCTTTCTCAAATTCAGTGCCTGACATTTTCTGAGGGAACACGAAACTATAGCGCCGTTGTGCTGCAAATCCCAATGTCCAAATCCCAACGGAGAACATCTCGCGACAATCGATGTCTGTCTCTGCCACGCTGGACATTGGGATTTGGACATTGGGATTTGCAATCCGGAATGATCGGCATAGGCGGCGCGACGTGTTTGGCCGCTGAGCCGCTCGCAACCGTCGTGAGCGGCAGTCGTTCGGTGGCGACCGGCAATTTCCGCCGCAGGGCATGAAGAGCCTCGCGGAGCCGCTCCGATAAACCATAAGAATCAACTCTCACGCGGCCTTGCCGCCGGCCTCTCTTCCGAAAGAGCGACCCATGCTTCGTGCCTTCTGGTTTGCCTCCGGCGTCTTCGTTGCCTTATGGGGTGCCGCGTTTTTGATGGTCGATCAAATGACCTTCGCCTGCAAAGTGGAACCCGTCGTGCAACGCGACCCCGAATTTCGCGGCTTCTTCGTCACTCTGAACGAGAACCGCCAACGAGTCTTTAATCCGCCACAGTGGATGGCCTTTAGCCTGATGTCGATCGGCTCCGTGACAATGCTGTACTCGATCGCATTGCCGAAGAAGGGAAACCATCCGTAGGTTTTTTTGTCGGGTGAGAGGGTAGCGCGGCGAAGCCGCAGAAACGTAGGCGAGTCGCTCCCGCGACTCGCATTCCGAACATCAACCGAATCCCGACATCACGTTTCTCTGGATCGGCTACGCAATGGGAATCTCCGTTGCGGAGCAACTGAGCTACATGATGTAGGGCGGTCGGGTGACGGGGAGAGGATGTCGAAGTGTCATCTCCCCACCACCCTATCTCCCCACCACTCCACCACTCTTCACAACCGGGTTCGTCAGCGTGCCGACGCCGGTGATCTCGATCGAAACGCTGTCGCCGTCTTCCAACGTGAAGTCATCTGGAGGCACAACGCCAGTGCCAGTGAGCAGGAACGCTCCGTCGGGCAAATCGTTCTCGCGAATCAGCCAACCGATGAGCTCCTCAAAGCCGCGGACAATCATGCCTAAATGCGTCTCGCCACGAAACGCTTGGCGGCCGGCGCGGTGGATCGTGAGAATCACCTTCGTCGCGTCCCGATTGAGAGACTGATCCGCCAACAACACGCAGGGTCCGAGTCCACAGCACTGGTTGTAGACCTTCGCCTGTGGCAGGTAGAGCGGGTTTTCCCCTTCGATGTCTCGCGCCGACATGTCGTTGCCGATCGTGTAGCCCACCAGTTTTCCTGTCGGAGAAACAACCAGAGTGAATTCCGGTTCTGGCACCGTCCAGCGGCTGTCCTGACGGACGCGAACCGGCTCGCCGGGACCGGAACAGTGCCGCGCGTTCCCTTTGAAGAACAACTCAGGGCGCGGCGCGGTATAGACCTTGTCGTAATGCGACGCACCTGATTCCGACTCTTCCATACGAGCGACCTGGCTGCGCTTGTAGGTGACTCCCGCCGCCCAGACTTCTTGCGAGTCGATCGGGGCGAGGAACTTCACCGTTCCAGCCGGAAGCGGATCGGCGGAGTCGTCGACCAACCGCTGAGCGGTGGCAGCCGGATCATTGTCGTGCAGGATGTCCGCCAGGCAGCGAATCGTTGATGACCGCGAAAGATCGAGCAGCCAGACATGTTGATCCTCGACACTGGCCACGCGGATGTCGCCGTTTGTGAGTCGAACCTTGGCAAGCTTCATGTCGTCATCCTTCAATGTTTGTTGGTGGGAGGACATATTGATGGTTGGTCATTGATCATTAAAATACAATGCGGCCCTCTTCCAATGATCAATGATCAATGATCAATGATCAACGACCAATAACCAACGACCAATAACCAACGATCAATAACCAACGACCAATAACCAACGACCAACGATCAATAACCAACGATCAATCCCTTTGGGCAAAACGCCGAAGCGTCTCCAATGTCGCTTGGAAATCACACGGCAGCGGCGCTTCAGTCGTCAGAGGTATTCCACTCTCCGGGTGGCAAAAGCTCAACCGGAAGGCATGCAACGCTTGGCGGCGAATTAGGACGTCGGGCAGCGTGTCCACGACGGACTCAAAGCCAGACTTGTTTGCGGCGGCTTCAGACTTGCGTGACAAAAGTAACTCGCGATCGGCTTGTGACGCGGTGCCGTCGATGTCGGCAACGCGGAGACACTTGCAGCCGCCGTACAGTTCGTCGGCAACGATCGCGTGGCCGAGATGCGACATGTGCAGCCGGAGTTGATGTGTGCGACCGGTCTTTGGCAACAGGCGAACATAGGTGAAACCGCGAAAGCGTTCGAGCACCTCGAAGTGCGTGACCGCTTGTCGCGCGTTGCCGCCGGCTTCGCAAACCTGCATTTTTTCGCGGGCCTTTGGGTGGATGTGGACGAAGGTGTCAATGACTCCCGTATCGCGAGCCACTTCGCCCCAAACAATGGCCCGGTATTCTTTGACCGTGGTCCGAGCCTCAAATTGCTCGCTGATCCGGCAGTGGACTTGATTGTTCTTGGCAATCACGATGACACCGCTGGTGTCCTTGTCGAGCCGATGCACGATCCCCGGCCTCAGTTGGCCGGCGACGTCGCTGAGCCGGTCGAAGTGAAACTGCAAAGCTCCCGCCAGCGTACCGCGATAGTGTCCTTTGCCGGGATGCGTGATCATGTTCGCCGGCTTGTTGATCACAACCAGACAATCGTCCTCGAACAGAATGTCGATCGGAATGTCTTCCGGCGGCAGGCTGCTGTCGGGAAGTTCGGGCAGGCGCACGTCAAGCACGTCATTGACTCGTAACCGCCGCGCAGCTTTGACCGGCAGACCATTCAACACAACCGACTTTTGTTCGAGCGCCCGCTGAAATAACGCCCGGCTGTAATTCGGAAACAACCGCGATAGGTAATGATCGACGCGCCAGCCATGCGCACGAGCCTCGACGACCAGACGCACTGGCTGGTCGGAGAGAGTGACGCCGAGTTCTTGGCCGGAGGCTGCTTCGGGCGCGAGTTCATCGGACTCGTCGGCCGCCACCTCTTCCACGGCGGACTGGGTACTGGGGGTTGAGTACCGAGTACTAAGTACTGATTTCTGTCGGCGCTGACTGCTCATTTCGATTCAGCCGGGGCGTCCTTGCTCACTCCCTTTGGTTTCTCCGCATTTTCCTTAGATTTGTCTGACTCATCCTTCGGCTTGTCGGATTCCTTGGGGAATGCGAAAGGGGTCAGCTTGCCCTTCTCAGCAAACTCAGTTGTCGTGATCAGAGCTTTCTTTTGCGCATCATCGACGACCAATACCATTGGGACTTTTTCCGACTCGTACCGTTTGAGAATGGCCGCGATGGCGTCGAGGCCGGTGGTTTTTCCGAGCGTCAACGTCTGTGGCATGTTCTTCGTGAATCCTGCCGCTTTGAGTGCATCGCCGTCGATGCTGATTTTCACTTCGCACTTGTCGGCAATGAGCTTGAATGCATCTTGCAGCGGTATTCTGTTGAAGTCTGCTTCGACCTCTGTTTTCAAGCGGTTGGTGACCGAGTCGGAAGGTTCTTCCTTCGGTTTGTCTGTTTCGGAAGTCGTTGGCTTTTCGTCCGACTTCGTCTCGTCTTTTTTCTCGCCGACTTCGGGTTTCTCGCTGTCAGTCGGAAGTTCTTTCGACGGAGCATCAATCTCTGGGTGTCCCGGTGGCAGACCGTCAGCCGGCTTTTTGCGATCGGGCGGTTTCGGAGCTTGTTTGTGAAACCAAGCGTAGAACGCTTTCGCACTGTCGGACTTCAGGGCCTCGATCCGTTCCTCGGCCGCTGCTTTGTAAGTTGTCTTGGGAAATTCTTTCAGCAGTACCTGATAGGCTTCGATGGCCTTTGCCGTATCAGCGTCCGATTGCGTTTCGGTGGATTTCGCCAAGCCCCATTGAGCCCGTTCACGCGTGAGGCTGGCGGCTGCTTTCGAGCTCAAGACTTTGTGAAACGCTTTGTCCGCCTCTTTGAGTTCATCCAGACCGGACGTGCGGTCGGTAAACATCAGCGCGATCCCCGACTCCAGATGTCGCTCGGCCTGGCCCAACCGAGCCCAGGCGCCGACATCCGTGCTTTCATAAGTGTCGGCGATATTGGCGAAGTCCTCGGCTGTGCGCGCCTGACTATATTGAGCCCATGCAGATTGGCTGCGAGCGGACGAGGTGCGGTGGTACGAAAACCAAATTGCTCCGCCGATCATGGCCACACAGGCGATCGCCGTCGCCGCGTTGCCATACTGGTCGAACCACTTCACGATCGGCGAGGTGGCGTTCGGCAAGGCTTTGGCATGTTGCATCGGTTCAGGCTTCATCGACGATCTTTCCGCGAGATTTCCAGAGACTTCAAGAGGGTCGGCGATATTAGAGGTGCCATCGGAAGACCGTCAAGGCGGTCACGATGAGGTGTCAGCAGCGTTCCTGACACCTGGCCGCTAACAATTAAGGACCGGCGCAGAAGTAACTGTCAGATGTCGCTGAACTCGCCAGAGTTCAGATCCGAAGTCTGGCGACTTCGGCTACGACAGTTATTGATGCGCCGGTCCT
>JAYVSP010000535.1:0-2841 GCA_043775215.1 Planctomyces sp.
TCAAACACGGACTCTGATTTCGAGTGAAACACGAAATGTTGAAAACCGCGATATTTCACGGGCAGGTTACAAACCTGCCCCACGAGTTCGCTTGTTTGAAGTTTAGTCCAATGAGACTTGGATGCTGGGATTTCCGGCGGGACCGTATTCCCGAAGAGCGAATCGGGTCAACATCTTTCCGCGTACTCACAAACATTGATGAAAACGACAGTTACGTGGAGCACTTCGTCCCAGAAAGGCGAGCGTTTCCGGTGAGAAACTCTCTGGCGTGGCAACCTGGCCAAAGTTTGCCGATTGTGTCGTCGATATCAGTTGTAAGGGTTGTAGATCGAGTCTGCGCCCAAGTTTTTGGTCGGACGCAGCCATCAGACAGCAAAGCCACCGACGCACGGTCGGTGGGGAAATCATGCGGAGATGAGGTCACGACTCATGATGTTGCGGAAGACCGAGCACTCGTCTCAACGCTGTCGCCTTTTCGGTGATATCGCTTGGAGTCGGTGCTGCGCCGCAGTCTGCCTGTTTGGAACGATGCTCTTGGGCTGCACGGCCTTTCGCGGCGAACCAAAGCTGAGGTACTTCAGTCACAAGCCGCTGCAGGACTATAAGGAAGCGGCCACGACGATCGATGAAGCGGCCGTCGAGACACAGATAAATCCTGACGCCAGAATGGCCCAGCGACCGCGCACTGTGCTGGATCGAGATCATGATCAAGTCTGGTCGATCTCGGTGACCGAAGCGATCCAAATGGCCATTCAAAACAACAGCATGATTCGCCTGCGGGCTGACAATCGCGCTCCCTCGGCGATTCTGACGGCGGGCGATCGCGCTCCCTCGGCCTACGATCCGTCGATTCAAGAGACGGGTGTGTTGTTCGGCGGCCGAGGTGTCGAGGCGGCATTGTCGGCATTCGATGCTCAGTGGAATAACTCGATGATCTGGGGCCGGAACGAGGTGCCGCAGAACAATTTGTTCTCCGGCGGCGGCGCGGCGGGCGGCAGCACGCTGACGACCGAAACCGCAGTGTTCCAGTCGCAGTTGTCGAAGCAGTTTGGTTACGGTGCTCAACTGACCTTGGGTCACCAGATGAACTATCTGGGAAACAATCTGCCCAGCACGGTGCAGCTCTTTCCCTCCGCGTACTCCGGTAACGTTGGCTTGCAATACCGTCACCCGCTGCTGGCGGGAGCCGGCGCGGAATTCACACGCATCGCGGGACCGATCGGCCAGAGCGTTGGCGGCCTGTCGGGGGTCAGCCAAGGTGTGTTGATTTCCCGCATTAACCAAGACATTTCGTTAGCAGACTTCGAGTCCGGCGTCATCACGATGTTGCGGGATGTCGAGGACTTGTACTGGGAACTGACTCTGCGATATCGCGAATACGACACGGCGATCACCGCGAGAAACAGTGCATTGCAATCTTGGCGCGAGGCTCACCGCATTCTCGAAGCGGGAGGCAAGCCAGGATTCAAACCGTCTGACGAAGCACAGGCTCGCGACTTCTACTTTCAAACACGCTCTGTTACGGAGACGGCACTTTCAAGCATCTATTCAGCAGAAGTCGTCTTGCGGCGGATTCTCGGTCTGCCGGTCAACGATGGGCGTATTCTGCGGCCAAGCGACGAACCGGCCACCTCACAGTTTCTGCCAAGCTGGGAAGTCAGTCTCACAGAAGCATTGACTCAGCGTGTGGAACTCCGCAAGCAGAAATGGTCGATCAAGAGCTTCGAGCTGCAACTCTGCGCGGCGGAAAGTCTGACGCGACCGCGGTTAGATTTCGTCTCGGGCTATCAAGTGAATGGACTGGGAGACCGGCTGCTCGGCCACGATGGGGCACCTGGAACGGTCGCTCCTCAGTTTCGATCGGCGTATGCGTCCATTGCGCAAGGAAATCAGACCGGCTGGAACTTAGGCTTTGAATTCAACATGCCGATTGGCTTCCGAGCCGCCCACACGCAGGTCCGCAACTTGGAACTGCGACTGGCGAAGGCTCGTGATCAGCTCGCGGCACAGGAGTTGGACATCAGCCACGAGATCGCTCAAGACTTCCAAAACTTGGCCGTTCAGTACACGACAGCTCAAACGAATTTCAACCGCTATCGAGCGGCTCAACAGCGCGTGCAACTCTTCAAGGCAGAAGTTGAGGCGGGGACGAAAACCTTTGACGTGCTGCTGCGAGCTTTATCCAGTCAGGCCGAAGCTGAGGTGGCCTACTTCCGCAGCTTGACTGAATACAACAAAGCGATCACCGCGCTGCACTATCACAAGGGAACGCTGCTGCCGCACGATCACGTCTGGCTCAGCGAAAGCGAGTGGACGCCGGATGCGTACAAGAATGCCGTGCGCCGAGCAGTGGCAAGGACTCACGGGTTTAATGCTCCGCATCTCGATACCGATCCGCCGGAGTTCGTCGCTCAACCAGACTGGGCCGCACAAGAGTTCGCTCCCGCCAACGAAATGCCTCCTCTACCCGACGCACCCGAGGCACGTAACGAACCGGAGTTGGCTCTGCCGTCGCGTCATGCATCGCCGCGTCACTCGCTACCGCTCGACGAATGACAGACGAAGATGATCTTTGGATTGGCCGTCAAGCATTGGTCATCCGCGAAGCCAATGACCAATTTCTTCCCTGCTAGGGTGTGTCGAAACTACGAATTCGGGTTCATGTGAGTGAGCGGCAAGGCGTCAGCCGGCGTCAACCCCCGGTCGCGAGTGTGGTTCTGGCCCAACGGGCCAAGACTCGGTAGCCCAGGGCAACGCCCTGGGTTTGATGGCGTCGAAAACGGTAAGCCCTGAAGGGGCGAAACAACCGAACGAAAATGTGTCGCCCCTTCAGGGCTTTGG
>JAYVSP010000536.1:0-3468 GCA_043775215.1 Planctomyces sp.
AGGCAGGGAATTGGAAAACAAGAAGAAGCGGCGGACGGGAATGCCGGACTACAGATTTTGCCACGGATAAAAGCAGGGACCAAGCCAGAGGTTAGAAACCGTTACGCACCCTCATTCAGTTACCTCACTCTATTCTTCATTCTTCTTTGCCTTGTTCGCCGTCCTGATCCGTGTTCAATCCGTGTTTCATCCGTGGCTTTGAATCTTGCCTCCCCGAAACACCGGAAGAGCCACAATCTTTTCCGCATCATAAGGCCGCGAAATGCCTGGACTGACTCCGCCATTGCGATTCGCGATTCTTGGTTGTGGTCGCATGGGCCGGTTACACATTCAGCGATTTCTGGCCGATGGTCGAGGCACCGTCACTGCATTGTTCGACACCGATGCCGATGCAATCGATGCATTGCGTCGCGAACTGGTTCCCGACGCGACTGGATTCAAAAATCTTGACGACTTGCTACGAGAGGCTCAGGCCGATGCGGCGATCATCGGGACGCCGACGTCGCTGCACTTCGATCACATTCGCCGGTGTCGCGAGGCGGGTTGGCACGTGCTGTGTGAAAAGCCGTTGGCCGATCGCCGCGAGCACATTCAGACGTTGATTGACGAATGCCGCAGCCGGCCGGTCCTTTCGGTCGCCTATCAGCGGCGATGCTGGCCGGTCTATCGCCTGCTGCGCGATGAAATCCTTAGCGGTCGCTGGGGAGCCGTGCGTTCCGTGACATCGATCAATTCCGAGCGTTGGCAGCAAACGATCGCCGGCACATGGCGTGACAATCCGACCATCAATCTGGGCGGATTCATCGGCGATGCCGGCAGCCACAAAATTGATCTGGTCTTTTTCTTGACCGGACTTCGGCCGCTGAATGTGTTCGCTCGCAGCCAAACGTGCGGCAGCCACGTGGAAATCGTGACGTCGCTGTCCGCACAACTCGAGCAAGACGTGCTACTGACGATGCACTTCACCGGACATTCGCAAACGTTTCGCGAGGACATGCACATTCATTGCGAGCGGGCCGATCTGCTTGTGCGCGATTGGCAGATTTGGCTCGGGCGCAACAACTCACTGGAACCACTCCACGTCGCCGACCCACGGATGCAATCCGCATTGGGGGTCAGCCCGTTCGCGAATCCAGAACTTGACCGTTTGGGCAATCCGGTGAGCGGCTTTCTGGACGAACTTTTGCTCGGAACTCCGCCGGTCGCGCCACCGGAGTGTGCGTTGCCAGTCTTCGACTTCACGCAAGCCGTCCTACGTTCGGGTCGGTCGGGAGTTGTGGAGAGTGCTGAGTGCTGAGCGAGTTTTGGCAGAGTGTTTTTCAACGCAAAGACGCAGAGGCGCAAAGAATCAAAGCGGAGGGGTTCGCTCGAAACCCAAACTGTTTGCTGAACTTGACGGTGCGGCAGTTCTTTTCGTTTCTTTGCGGCTCTGCGTCTTTGCGTTGAAAAACGCTCCGTTTGGGTACTGTCTCATCCGTTGAGAACACTCTCGCCGAAAGCCGCCTTTGCGCTTTGCGTCCAATCCCGTTGCGACCGGACAGCACTGCGGGGCTGTTCGCCGGCAGCGGCTCGAATTGCTGCCTCGTCGATCGTGTCCAGTTCCTGATGTAATCCTGCCGACAAAGCCAAGTCGCACAAACGCGAGATCGACCGTGGCTCACCTTGCGTCAAGTCGAACAATGCCTTCAGGGCATCCGACTTAAAGATCTCGCGCGGGCAGGCGGCTTTGTGGAGCAGACCGCGCACGAATTGAGCAGTCTCCAGACGACTGAGGCACGGCAGTTCGATTCGCAATTCGGATTGTTCGGCCAGTTCCGGAAAGACACATTCGTCGAAACCGTCTCGCGTGGCGGCGAGGATTGTCAGACAGCCATCGTTCGCCGATTCGGAATGTAGCAGCCGTTCGAGCATTTCCAAGCAATCGCTTCCGGCCCGTTCGAGATGATCGCACAGCAGCACGATGGGCAGGTGAGCCGAACGCAACGCTTGCAGGTGATCGTGGACTGCCTGCCACAGCCACCAGCGCGAGCAACCATCCCGCGGTCCCAGTCGCATCGAGATCGCCAATTGCCACAACAGATCCTGCGAATCAAGGCCGAACAGATCGACCATGGCCACCTCGCGCCGCAATCGCACAGCATCCTGTCGCACTGCATTCAAGAGCAGCGATTTGCCCGTTCCCGCCGGGCCGCGCAGCAGTCCGAAGCGGCGACGCTGCTCAACCAGAAAGTTCAGCCGAGCCAACGCTTCTTCATGCCCAGAAGTCTCGATGAACCACCGCAAATCGCTCGTCCCTTGAAACGGTGAGCCGTTCAGTCCCCAATACCGCTCGTACATGCCATGCTCCCAATGCGAAAACCCTAAAATTCAAATCCCAATGTCCAAATCCCAATGTCCAAATCCCACGCTCTAGTCAACATTCGCTGACCTCTTTTGGGTCTTGAATTTTGGTCTTTTCTTTGGACCTTGGGATTTGGACATTGGGATTTCTTTCGTCAAAGGCTCACCACACCCATGACTCGCCCGCGACCCGCACGGCCAGAATCTTCGGTCGAACGCTTCTTGCTTCGCCAACCGCTACAGCTTGCCACGGTTGAGCTGGATGGTTCAGAAGCTCATCACCTATTGCATGTGCTGCGAGCCAAAGTCGGCGACCACCTCGGCCTGTTCAACGGCGACGGCGACGAAGCACTTGCCGAGATCGTCAACATCCGCAAACGCTCGGCCGAACTCCGCATTCTCGAGGCCTGGACCGTTCCGCCCGATCCGCGCGAACTGACGCTCGCCGTCGCGCTGCCGAAAGGTGACCGTGCTCGCTGGCTGATCGAAAAGGCCACCGAACTGGGTGTGACGCGAATCATTCCATTGCGAACACAGCGGAGCGTCGTTGAACCAGGCGAATCGAAGCTCGACAAACTTGAGCAAACAATCATCGCCGCGTGCAAGCAATGCGGACGCTCGCGGTTTCTGCGACTCAGTCCACTGACGGCAATGGTCAACGTGTTGAAATCAAGCGTTTGTGACCTGACGCTCATCGCACACCCGAACGCGCCGCTGTCCGTCAGCCAAGCGTTCTCGCGGACCATTGAACGCGCGCGAGCCACACTCATCCTGATCGGCCCCGAAGGAGGCTTCACCGACGACGAGTTCTCATCGGCCGTCGCCTCAGGTGCGACACCCGTCAGCCTCGGCCCATTCCTCTTGCGCATCGAAACGGCGGCAATTGCAGTTGCAACCGGATGGCGACTCTCCGGTTTCGCGGCGCACATTTTCGAGCCGGAGTCAGGTGACGAAACCCGAAGCGTCAGCGAGGGCGAGCGATCCCAGTGACTGCGAACGGGGAGCGTCTTGGAGCGTTCTCCCTCGCTGACGCTTTTTGAAGTTGCGCTGTTGTCCTGGCCCAAAGGGCAAAAACTCGATAGCCCAGGGCAGAGCGGAGCGGCGTCAGCCGCGTAGCGCCGCCCTGGG
>JAYVSP010000537.1:0-2397 GCA_043775215.1 Planctomyces sp.
CGCTGCTGGTCTATGGCATGGAGCAAGCGGCGGTCGAACGGGAACTCTTCGCCGAGCCACAGGGCAATGGCGTGACGGGCTACGTGGCGGCGACGGGCAACAGCTATCTCTGTTTGGACACCGCCAACGATCCGCTGTATCTCGTCGGCAATGCGACTGCCTGTAGCTCGCTGACGGTTCCCTTGAAGCGGCATGAGGAAATTCTGGGAACGTTCAATGTCGAAAGCTCGCGGCCAGACGCCTTCAACGAGCGGGACAAAGAGTTTCTGGAACTCTTCAGCCGCGAAGTGGCGATCGCGCTCAACACGCTGGAGCTGCTCGTCGTGCAGCGCACCGCCGCCGCAAATGAGTACTTGTCTCGGATTCTGCACTGCGTGGCTCAGCCGGTTGACGACATTTTGATCGACACGTCACGACTGATGGAGCGATTCATCGGACTGGACCCAGAAGCCAGTGCCGGCCTGCAACGCGTCCTGAAACACACACGGCAAATCAAACAGTTGATCCAACAGGTCGGTCAAGAAATCACGCCGCCGGACAGCTTGCCAGAGACCGCCGCCGCGCCGGCACGCCCGTTGTTGCAGGGAAAGCGAATTTTGGTGGTCGACAATGACGATTCCGTGCGCGAAGCCGCGCGCACGCTGCTGGGGCAGTTTCAGTGCGACGTCGAAACCAGCCACTGTGGTAAAGAGGCATTTTCGATGGTGCGTGCCGCTCACTATGACGTGGCTTTGGTCGACATCAACCTTTCGGACATGACCGGCTTTGAGTGTTTCAGTCAACTCCGGCAGATTCACGACTTCCTGCCGATCGTGCTGATGACGGGCTTCGGCTACGACCCCGGCCACTCGATTGTAAAGGCTCGGCAGGCCGGCCTGAAGCATGCGCTCTACAAGCCGTTCCGTTTGGATTTGCTGCTGTCTACCGTCGAAGCGGCGCTCGCACCACCCGCCGAGGTGAAGCTGCCGGTGACGTAGTGGCAACAAACAACATCGAGCGCTCGCGGCATAATAATGGCGCGTTGCCACACCGGGTCGGTGGGAGAATGTTGGCGGAAAACGCGAATTGACCGGTTCGCCGCAAGCCGCCTACAGTCCCGGCCCCTTCCGGCCGATCGGCCACATGCCCGTCAGTTGTCCCACCTCACGCCGCACGATGCGGTGGCTCTCGCGAGACGATCGATCATGGACGATGCGATTTTGTCGTTGCAGGACGTCCCCAAAGAACAGCTCAAGGAGTATCTCGGCCGGCGCGGTATGTCAGGCGAGGTCGTCGAATGGAAATACTACGACCCCGTTTTCAACCGCGGACGTGAGCGCGGCTATGTCTGGACACGAGACGGCCAGGTGCAGGGCTTCATCGGGTTGATTCCGTGGAGCGTGCGGTGCGGCAGCGAACAACTGGAAATGGTTTGGGGCTGCGACTGGTCGGTCGCCGATCCCAACAGCAGTAAAGGCATGGGTCTCGTCTTGGCCACGCACGCGATGTCGTTGCACAGGCCGTGGATCTCGCTGGGCGGAAGTGCCAAGGCTCGGACGATCATGCCGCACTTGTCGAATCATGTGGTCGATGGCGCGGGAATCGTCTTCTGGCAACCGCTGCGGCTGGGAGCCGCGCTGAAGAAGTTGGGCGAGAAAAATCCGTTGGCTGAATGGCTCGGCCGCACGTCCTTGAAGTCAGTCCCCGTGCGTTGGGTGCGTCCACGCTCCGAACGCGGCCAAACCGTGATTACCGAAGCCGGACTTTCGCCTGCGGTGGCCGAGTTGATCGAACGTGACTCACCCCCGGAATGGCATCCGCATCATCGCTTCGACGATTTGCAGTGGTCGATGGGCCGTTGCCCGACGATCGCCATTCGCACCAGCTTTATCACGGGTCTCAGCGGTATCGAAGCGGCCGCTGTTTTCTGGCGCAGTGCCCATGCCGCCAATTTCTGGAAGGTCGCTCTGTGGGCTGACCCGATGCGCCGCAACCTGCTCAGCGACCTGCTGCACGAAGTCCGCTGGCAAGTCTATTGCGAAGGAGGAGTCGCCGTCTCAACGCTGGTCTCGCACCTGCAAACTGACCTGATTGAGCACCTGTACTCCGCTGGCTACTGGCGACAACCGCGTCCACTGCCGCTGTATTTGCTCGCGCAACGCAAGCAGCCGCTCCCGTTCCTCGACATGACCGGTCTCAGCTACGTCTGCACGGACTTGGCCTATCGTTTCTGAAGCAGAGCGAAACTGCGAAATCTGATCGTCAGGAACACAGAATTGGTCGTTGGTTATTGGTCATTGGTCATTGTTCATTTGGAGCAATATTCTTCGTGCGGCCGAGATTGAGAGATGTTTAACCGCAACGCCATCGGCGTGCGCGAGTCGTATCCACCGCGCCCACGCCGATGGCGTTGGGGTT